>JAFWMK010000004.1 GCA_017545585.1 Candidatus Saccharimonadota bacterium | reverse complement strand
GGCACTAATATATAAAATCTTGCAGTTCAGGGTTAAGTTTACTTTCGACCAAATCGAAGTCTGGCCGCCAAGTTGGATTCACAATAACGTATTCAACTACCCCACAGAGAGGTTCGTAGAGATTTAGATACCGCGCACCAAGTTTGCAGACCTTACGGGGTCTGATTTTTTGTGCCTCTAGTTACACCCCAGTTTTCAACGTCCAAAAACCTGTCAATTGCAGTCACTAGGGTGTTAGACTCATTGTAGGTTTGCACGTTCTTATTATATATATATGTCATATTAGCCTGATAAAGTCCGATTGCTGGTACGTCTGTTGCCCAATATTCCAAAAACCTTTCGTATTTCCTAGTTCTCAAAGTCTCATCTAATGCTCCTCTCGCACCCACCAAAAGATCATCCACCAAAGAATTGCGATAATTGGATAAATTCAATCCGGCTGCTTTGGCCTGCGACGAGTGATAATACGGCAAAGGATCTGGATCGCTACCAAGTATAATCTCGTAAATCAAAATGTCATAATTTCGTTTAGATATAATGTTGGCTACAAATTCCTGACTCTCGGTGTATGGAGTTACGCTACATTCGATACCAAGCGCTCGCAGGTTTTCTGCAAATTTTTCTGCCACTTCCGGTAAATATCCCGAATTTACCGTGGCAATCTCCAAATGAATCGGTTCTCCGCCAGTCAACTCCTCGATCTTGGCCTTAGCCTCTATTTCGTTGCCGGCAGGAATTATTGGGTGGTTGGCAATATTGATCTGAGAATCTAAAATTGGATAGTCCAAGGCTTTGGCCCCAGGTGATGCAGAACGGATTTCTGCTAAATTAAGACCTTGCCTAATGGCTCGCCTAAGATCTACATTGCTAAGCGTCGAAGAGGTATTGAAAAATGCAAAAGCACCCGAATTGATATCGGTATGTCTTTTGTAATAATTCAAAGTCGACACTTCATCAGTATCCTTGCCATCCAATTCCGCCGTTGCAGTGATTGCAGCGGAATTAAGCGCCGCCACTACGCCGTCCTTGTTGTCATACACATGCACTGCAAAACTGCTTATCATTGGCTTGCCAAGATAATATTTTGGATTGGCTGTGAGATAAAACACTTTTTCATCTTCGACGCCAGTACTTTGCACTGCATTAAAACTAAAAGCTCCGCTAGTCACCGGGGTTTTTGAAAAATTCGCTTCAACCAAAGTTTTAAGTGGCGCATCTTCCAGGATATGCTTTGGCACAACTGGAATATTTAAAGCTGAAACGAAATCTGCATAAGCGGAAGGTAGCTCGAAAACGATTTCACTATTTTCATTCTCACTGATTCGCACATTTTCGAGATTAGCGGTGTAAATCGTACTAACAGCTGGATTTTGAATCAATTGAGTGGTAAACAATACATCTTGATTGGTGATAGGTTCCCCGTCCGACCAAGTCAGACCATCCCGCAAGTGAATCCACCAAGTTTTTCCGTCGTCGGAATGCCTGATACTATCTGCTAGGCTCGGACCAGGGTGGCCAGAGTAATCATCCGCCGCTAGCGTAGAAAACATTAATTTACTTAAAACTTTTTCACTACTAGTGGTGGCAAATAAAGGATTCAATGAATTTACTCGCCCGATCGTAGCTTCGATGTAGGTGCCTCCATCTATGTATGTATCTACCGCATAAGATTCTCCAGACCAAAAAGCTTGGGCTATCGACAGAAGAATTAGGGCAATGACTAGAAGCACCCATTCTAGCACCAACAAACGGATCTTTTTGATGTGCGAAAGCCTCTGGATGAAATTCTCTTTGATATGTTCCTTACTTTCTTCGCTAGCCTTGAGAGAAGCTCGCGAAAATTTTCGCACAAATTTTTGCCCACGTTTTTTGAGTGTACCTGCCATTTTACTCCGTCGGAATTAAAAGTGAACCTAAAATTGATAACACAAAAATCACTGCAAACACAATTGTAGCGACAAAAAGTGATTTTTCTAGCCCGCGCCTCGTGGTATATAACTCGCCAGAGCTACCAAAACCCGCCCCCAGTGAAGCTCCGCGCTGCTGCAAAAGAATCAGAAGTACGGTCAAGATCGCTGAAACCAATGTCGTTACCTGTAAAAACGTTCCTATCTGCATATATAACTCCTATACTATCTATTTTAGCATAGATTTTCGTTTTAGCAAAGAATGATAAGTGATTGCAAAACGATGCGCTTCTTCGTCGATCCGCGCAATCAGTCGTGCGATATGTGAAGTTTTTTCTAACGGGATAATTTTGTCCTCGAATACTATCTTTACTTCCGCTGATTTTGAATGGTCGCCAGATTTATCTCGTCCGATCACCGGAATATTAAATGGTGCTACGATTGCTAGAACTGCATTTACCTGCGTTTTTCCACCATCTAGTATAATTAAATCAGGCAAATCCCACTCTGAGTGTTTTAATCTCCTAATTAGGACCTCGGTCATACTTTTGAGGTCGTCATTTTTGGATGAACGAATTTTGAATTTGCGATATTCATTTCTCGCGGCTGCTCCATTAATAAATACCACCATGCTCCCCACCGTATTGGTTCCTGATTGATGTGAAATATCATACCCCTCGATCCTCCGCGGCGGTTTTTCGAGCCCAAGCAGCTCTTGTAGTTTTGAAAGTGCTTGGTCTGAAGAAATATCCAAAAATTCTTTGTCTGAAAAAACAATTTTCTTTCGGAGCTCTTTTAATCCAAGTAACTGATCCCTCGCCTCGGCTGCTTTCTCAAAATCCTTCTCTCTTGCCGCTTTTTTCATGGCGTCCTCGAGCTCTTTTAACAATTTATTTCTGCCGCCTTCCAAATATTTAATTAATTTGCGAAGATTCTTTTTGTATTCGGATGGAGTGGATTTATTTATTTCAATGCCCGGCGTTAGCCCAAGGTCCGTATCCAAAGTTTTGCGACCATTGTAAGGTTTGGTGTAATACGGAAATACCCTTCTGAGTTGTCGCAATGCCTTCTCGACCGCTAGTTTTCCATAGAAAGGTCCCACGTAGATGGCCTTATCATCCATCGGAGTCCTTGTAAAACTCACATATGGCACTTCGTCGCCCATCGAAACTCGCACGTAACTTACGGTTTTGTCGTCTCGAAGTAAAATATTCCATTTTGGCATATAGCGTTTAATCATCTCGGATTCCAAAAATAATGCATCCATTTCGGTATCCACTACGATCCAGTCTGTATCCGCGATTTCACGAACTAGAGCTTCGGTTTTTGGGTCTTTCTCGGATTTCTGGAAATATTGCCGTACTCGATTTTTGAGAACCGCTGCCTTTCCAACGTAAATAATCTCCCCTGCTGAATTTTTATGAAAATAAACCCCCGGACTAGCCGGGAGTTCTTTTAGTTTTTGTTTCAGCTTTGTGTCCATACTCTAATTATATCACACTTATGTCAAAATGTCAATGTCTACCTCTGTTATTCCGTCGTAGTTACTCCGTTTTCGCTGTTTGTCGAAAGCAGAGTAGTCATAACGCTATTTAGTAACGTAGACATTTCAATATAGCTAGCTGGTTCTTGGAGCTGGATTCTTTCCGGGTATGTGATATTTAGATCCGCTGTTGTAGTTGTACTATCTGTGCCGGTGTCTATATTGGCTTTGAAGTATAGACGAGTAATATTATCATTGTCGTCAATTTCTACGTACATAGACGGAAACCTAGAAAATATATCCTGGATATCGGCTGCTGAAATACCAGAGTTTGTAGCTGTATTACCAGCGCAGGCGTTTAGTTCATTAATAAAGCCACTATTAGATAAACTATTTGCAAACGCGCTCATTTTGTTCTGGTCAAAACCTAATCGGTAAAGCTCATTTTTCTTTTTGGAGATTTCTAATTTGTCAGTTGAATAGGTGATAAATGGACTAGCCTTGTATTTGGCAGCGAGATTATTAGCATATTCCGGGAGAGTCCCTAATGCATTGATTAGACAAGTTGAGTTATTGTCAAAAAGTTGCAGACCCTTCATCGAATCAGCAAAGTTGTCAGACACTCTGATCCATTCATCATCTATCACCTCAAACAAACCACTATATACGGACAGTGGATTAGATTCAGCGGTAGAGCTACCACAATTTGTGCCTTCTGGGCCATCTACGCAATTCGTCTGGACCATCTCGGCCGAACTCTCGTCGCTAGGCATGTCGATGATGTCGCCGAGCCCGCTAAGCTTAAAGAACACATCACCAGATTGAGTTTGTACTTCATTTAAGGCAATGGATAATCCCGTGCCACCAGCATATGTAGTCGTTATATCGGCGGAAACTTTATTGACGGAATTGAGCAAATCAAAAGTCCCGTCAAAATTAATACTAGTATCTGACGGCATCCCTCCATCGCTGACGGACGTAATATTTCCGTCTATATGGACGATACTAGGACCTTGTCCGTTCATGATTTTGTCGATCGCTTTACTCACGCGATCGCTACTATTCCCCATCATAATAATCGCGACCGCAGCTGCACCGCAGATAATCGCAACTATCAAAAATATGATTGCTCCAATGATAAAAGGTTTTTTGCTACTTTTTTTGCCGGCTGGCTCCACTATAGAATCCCTAGCCACAAAATCAGAATTAGTATTTTGTGGAGTGCGCGTCATAAAAGGCGTAGCTACTGGATCGGTAGTATTCGCAGCAGGTCTAACTGAATTTACTGGCTCGTCGGTAGCCAATTCTTCTATAGAAATACTGTCCATTTCCAATGACTCAAAATTATCACGAACTGGTTCGGTGTGCGCAATTGGACGCATCATCGGATCTACGACGCCATGATTTGTCCTCGGTGGAACAGGCCTTGCTACTACTTCTCTTTTTTCTTCTTTTGGCATTTCAGGTTTTGCCGGCGCTGGCGATTCTGTATAATCCAGCATCCCTGTGCCCATCGCTTCTTCTCGCCTCGGCTCTCTTGGTGTATTTGCGACACCAGGACCAGGATTGAGGGGATTCGGCGTCCCTTCAGGGTTGTTGTTCATTTTTTGAAACCTCCTTTAAACTACTAATTAATACCATTTTAGCATAAGTTCTATATTTTTGCTATAATAAAGTTATGGATAATTTTGTAATTTCAAAAATTAAAGCTCGGCAAATTCTGGATTCACGTGGCAATCCTACTGTAGAAGCCGAAGTGGTATTAAGAAATGGCGCTTTTGGCCGTGCCGCCGTACCTTCTGGAGCCTCGACCGGTTCTGGCGAGGCTTTAGAACTTCGCGATAACGATCCCGAGAGATTTAATGGTAAAGGTGTGTTAAAGGCCGTTTGGAATATTAATTCAAAAATCAGCGACGTGCTGGTTGGCAACTCTTCAGATCAATTCCAGGTAGATACTTTGATGCAAGAACTCGATGATACTGAAAATAAGTCCAATCTTGGCGCCAACGCAATTCTTGCAGTTTCGCTCGCTAATGCCAAGGCTAACGCTAGAGGCGCCAATATGCCATTTTACCAATATGTTTCTGAGCTAGCTGGCATTACCGATGAAATGTCTATTCCGCTCCCGATGATGAATGTAATGAACGGCGGTGAACACGCCGCTTGGTCGACTGATTTTCAGGAATATATGATTATCCCAGCCGCTGCTGGCACGATCGACGAAGCGGTTCGTATCGGCGCCGAAGTCTTCCATGCATTAAAAGAGGTCCTAAAAAACAAAGACTATCCTACTACGGTTGGCGATGAAGGTGGCTATGCACCAAAAGTCAAAGAAGGCAACAATGAACCACTCGATTGTATCAGAGAAGCCGTAGCGAAAGCCGGCTACGAATTTGGCAAGGATATTTTAATCGCGCTAGACATTGCCGCTAGTGAATTTTATAATAATGAGCCTGCTGCGCCACCATACGACAAAGGCCATTATGAACTAAAAACTAATGGTGAATGGAAAACTGCTGATGATATGATTAATTGGTATGAGTATTTGATTGATAATTATTCTGTAGTTTCAATCGAAGACGGACTTTCAGAAAACGATTGGAAAAACTGGCAAATCATGACTAGACGTCTCGGCGACAAGGCTCAGCTAGTAGGTGATGATTTGTTTGTCACTAATACCAAATTGCTTAGTCGTGGCATCGAATCAAAAATCGCCAATGCTATTTTGATCAAGCCCAACCAAATTGGCACTCTCACCGAGACGATTGATGCGGTTAAAATGGCCAAAAATGCTGGTTACAACACGATTATGTCGCATCGCTCTGGTGAAACCGAAGATGTTTCTATTGCACACCTTGCCGTTGGTCTTGGCACCGGTCAAATCAAAACCGGTTCCCTTTCTCGTAGCGAACGCATCGCCAAATATAACGAGTTAATTCGTATCGCCGAAACCAACCCAGAATTAAAATTGGCTAAGCCGCTTGTGCGATAGCACGAGCTTCTTTGAAGCCATCGTAAAAGTTTTCAGAGATTTTTGGATGCCCAATTTTGTTAGCTGCGTCTACTACTTTTTGAAGATCGTCTGTGATTTCAAAAATATGAGTGTCCTCTTCGTTTACTAGCTTTAATTCAACCATTTTTTGGATTACCTGTTCAAAAGCCGACCAATAATCTGTGCCAATCAAGAACATCGGCATCTTTGGCATTTTGTTTTCTTGCATTAGGCATAAAATTTCTGAAATCTCATCCATCGTTCCAAAACCACCTGGAAAAAATACGAATACTTTTGCTGCCATCGCGAGTGAAACTTTTCGAGCGAAGAAATATTCAAAAGTATAGCATTCCGAAAGATATGGATTTGGAAATTGCTCATGTGCGAGCGTGATGTTGAAGCCCACAGTTCTTCCGCCGATTTCGTAGGCGCCTTTTGATGCCGCTTCCATAATTCCGGGACCACCGCCAGTAACTACTGCATGCCCATTTTTGGCTAGCATTTCGCCGAGCTGTCTTGCCATTTCGCAATATTTACTATCTTGTGCGAGCCTTGCTGAACCAAAAACCGTCACGCCTTGAGGAAAAGACCTTACCATTCTAAGACCCGAAGCCAAATCTTTCGAATAGGCATTGATTCTTTCTAGGTCCTCAATGGTCATTTTTTCAATTAGATCTTCTTGTGTTGGCAGCATAAAACCTCCGTATATTATATAATACCTATTTTATCATATTTTTTGAATTGGCATCGGGTGCAAATCTACGTGATTAGTCAGAATACCCTTGTTTGCCCCAATTTTTGATACCACCGCCGTTGAATTAGCTGAAGCAAAAATTAACGATTTTCGAAAATCTTTGCCAGAAGCTAGCGCTGCCAAAAAACCCGATCCAAAAGCATCTCCAGCTCCAGTCGCATCTTTGATTTTGGTATCTTCATATACCCCAAATCGGTAAGTATCGGTACCGTTTGTGGCGATTCCCCCCATTGGCCCATCTGTAATAATTATAGTATCTAGATATCCTTTCAGATGGTAGATCAATTCATTTAATGATTCTCCAGGCACCAGCATGGCCGCTTCGCGTTTATTGACTAACAAAATATCAACATGCTTTAGTAGCCTCAAAATTTCGGTGCTTTTTTCAAGCTCTTTCACGCCAGGATTAAACATCACTTTCGTGCTAGAATCGTGAGCCTTTTTTAGAAATTTGGTTAGTGTCTCGATATCTCCGCGTAAAGTTGTAATATATATAAAATCTGGATGAATCCTATCGAGATCATCGGGAGTAAAATTATCAAATTTACTACTAACCCCTCGATAAGTTAGAATTGTCCTTTCTCCTCCGCGCGAGTCTAGCAAAATAACTGAACTACCCGTGGCCTTAGATGATACGTAATCGATATAACTAGTATCCACCCCCTCATGATCTAGTGCTCTCAAGATCGCATCGCCCGCCGCATCGTGGGAGATATTTGCCATCAAAATTGCTTCATGTCCATGTCTTGCAAAAGAAATCGCTGAATTCACTCCGCCACCACCCACTTCATAGCTTAATTTGTCGATATCAATTTTTGATCCTACCAAAATTTTGCCAAAAATCGACTCTTCGCCAATCTCGGTAGGGGTAAGATCATCGTGATCGATTAAATAAATATCATTTAGAGCGGAACCTAGCGATAAAATCCGGGCCATTTATATCACCACTCCATTCTTATCGATTTCGGCTACCATTGCATGATAGACCTCGGCTGGATTGTCTACTTTTGACAAAGCCGACCCTACGTTAATTACATCTAAGTCCGCATGAGCAAGAGCTCGCATCGTTGAAACATTTGCGCCGCCATCCCAGCCAATTTCTAATTCTGGTTTCATGCTTCTTACGATTGCAATTTTTTCCATTTGCATCATGTCAGCTGGGCTACCTTGCATACCTAGTTGTCCAGCAAAAATTAATACATGATCTACTACGTCGATATATTGCCTCACTAATCCAGGATAGGTAGACGGCAAAATCGCAAGTCCAGTCCGAATCCCTTCTTTTTTAAGGGTAGCAAAAATCGGCAACAAATCTTCGCTTGCTTCCCCATGGAGAATGCAAAGCGAAGGCGCTAATTTCATAATCATGTCGAGCTGTTGTGATGGATGGGCTGACATTAGATGGATATCAGCTTTCCATTCTTTTGGCCACCAAATATTCGAAATATCTAACGTGGTTGCTGGTGCAAATACTCCATCCGATACGTCAATATGCACTCTTCTTGCAAAGTTGTTTACCCGCTCAATTTGCGTGCGATACTCTAACTTACTTTCGGCCAAAATTGCTGGCACTACGGTAACTGTTCTAATCATTGCCTTCCCTTTCGTCTAAACGATTAATGCGCCTTACTCGGCGTTCTAGATTTTCAAAATTGGTTTCGATAAATATAGTAGCAATTTTTTTACAATTTTCTTCATCAGTAAAATGTGCTGATAAACACAAAATATTGGCGTTATCATGTTCCCTCGCGAGCCTAGCAGACTCAGGAGAATCACAATGTGCCGCTCGAATACCTTTAAAACGGTTTGCCTGCATTGTCATACCATGCGCAGAATCGCAAATCAAAATACCAAAACTGTGTGGGTTTTCACGAACTTTTAAAGCTACATTGATAGCTGGATCGTTAAAATCACTCCCTTCCCGATATTCATATTCCCCCATATCTTCTACGTTAAATCCGGCACCCACCAAGAAATCTCTCAGTTGGTTTTTTCTTTCTAATCCACGATAATCCGCTCCGATAAAAATCTGCATCTAGCCCTCTTTCTTAAAATCTGCCGCGAGCTCCGCTAAGCGATTAGAATAACCCCATTCGTTGTCATACCAAGCCACGACTTTTATCATGTTACCGCCCACCACGTCAGTTAGTGGTAAATCTACAATACATGAATGTGGATCGCCCACAAAATCTTTGGAAACCAATTCCTCTTCGCTCACTCCGATTATTCCATCATACTCAGGCTCGCTAGCTACGCGCTTGAATAGTTTATTGATCTCTTCTTTGGTGGTGTCCTTTTTGATTAAAGCAGTAATGTCTGATAAAGATACCACTGGTGTCGGTACACGTATGGAGAGACCATTGAATTTGTCTTTCAAAGCCGGTACAGTAAGAGCGGCGGCTTTTGAAGCGCCAGTTGTGGTCGGCACGATATTCTCGGCTGCGCTTCTAGCTTCGCGAAGATCTTTGGCAGGTGCGTCCAAAATTCTTTGCGAGCCGGTGTAGGAGTGTACTGTTGTCATCATGGCTTTTTCGATCCCAAAATTATCTTCCAAAACTTTCATAATCGGTGCGATACAGTTGGTGGTACAGGAAGCATTAGAAAGAATTTCGTCCGTATCTTCTACCGTCTCGTCGTTTACGCCAATCACAATGGTTTTGGCTCCTTCGCCTTTGGCCGGTGCAGAGATAACCACGCGTTTAGCTCCAGCTTCGATATGTTTTCTTGCGTCTTCCGGTTTGGTAAAGAACCCGGTCGATTCAATCACCACGTCTATACCTAGATCTTTCCATGGTAATTTGGCTGGCTCTTTTTCAGCTAAAATTTTAATTTTTTTACCGTCTACGATAATTTCGTTATCTGTAGATTTGACTTCCCGGCCGTAGGTTCCATAACTAGAATCATATTTAAGAAGATGTGCTAAAGTTTTTGCATCCGTGATATCGTTGATTGCAACAACTTCTACATCATCTCTCTCCATCAAAATCTTCAAAACATTCCGACCGATTCGTCCGAATCCGTTAATCGCTATCTTCGTCATTTTACCTCCTAATATACTTAACCTTATTATAGCATACATTAAGCTATTCCGCTTATTGATTTTTAAGTAAAAGTGTGGTATAATAAAAAAATGAGCTATAGCTATCCCATAGGGGGATAGGACGGTTCGCAATTCAAAAAAAGGGGGTGTACATTGAAAGACTTTAGTGAAGATTTGTTGGCAGGAGTTAGGCAACTAACTGGTTTTGACGGTGACAAACTAAAATGCGTTACTGGCGCAATCTGTACCACCGTGTTTCTTGGCAAAATGCCGATCAAGGAGGACTTGGCGGACTATCTCGGCGTAAGTAAACGTGTCGTGATGGATTTGTTAAGAGATGTATCAATCTATCCATTTGCAACCATGATGTCGCTAAGAGGACTGTACTTTGGTCCAATGGAAGAGCCTCTGGAGCGGATGGTTGCGCGTGCTTATCTTGGCGCTATGTTTGATTCGAGAAGCGTTGAAACCGCTAAAGTGTACGCAGGTTATGATATAACTCTGGAGTATCTTTGGCGAGTAGCAGAAGGAGATAACGAGTCTATCGACGATTACATCGAAGGTCGTTTTGAATCTGGACTTAAAATCCCCAAAAAGCTTCAATCATTTGCTCTGCTGATTTATCAGCAGAATAGGCATCTTGATCTTCTGTCATCTAACTATAGTTATGTCTGTGAATACTTGGCGGACGGCACTAGACGCGCTCGCAATCAGACACTAAGCTCTTCGGCCAAAAACGCTAAAACGCGATTAGAAAGAATGCTTCTTATCGAGCTTTAGTTAACAAGCTTCTCTAAATCCAAAAAGCCCCGATCTCTCGGGGCTTTTTTCTTGCTTGAATTTTATCTTGCAAAGTGTGCAAATGCACGGTTGGCTTCCGCCATTCTGTGACAATCTTCTTTCTTCTTGAAAGCTGCTCCTTGCTCATGATAAGCATCGACGATTTCGGCTTCTAGTCTCTTAGCGTATGGCATGCCGCTGCGAGCGCGAGCGGATTGTACGAGCCAAGAGAAAGCAAAATGAAGTTGGCGATGACCCGAAATTGGGAATGGGATTTGGTAGTTAGCGCCACCAACCCGGCGGGACTTCACTTCGAAATCTGGTGAAACGTTAGCAATTGCTTTTTCGAGTACTTCCACTGGATTTTCAGAATCAAGTTTTTTCGCAGCCCCTTCAATTGCGGCATAAACTGCTCGCTCTGCTACTTGCTTCTTGCCATCAAGCATCGACTTATTGATAAGTCTTTGTACCATAATCGACTGATACTTACGATCAGGATTAACTTTTCTCTCTAGAGATTTGGTAGTTTTTCTAGGCATAATTACTTACCCTCCTTTTTGGCGCCATATTTGGAGCGACCTTGTTTGCGGCCTTGTACACCTTGAAGATCCAAGGTGCCTCTAACCACGTGGTAACGCACACCAGGAAGATCTGGCACACGACCACCGCGTACTAATACTACGGCGTGCTCCTGAAGATTGTGACCTTCACCACCAATATAAGCCCAAACTTCCTGACCATTAGTAAGACGCACACGAGCGACTTTGCGCATCGCGGAGTTTGGTTTCTTTGGAGTCTTGGTAGTTACTTTAATACATACACCACGCTTCAAAGGTGCAGCTTTCTCGTAACGCTTGGTTTTTAGTGTGTTCACAATTGAACCAAGAGCTGGAGATTTTGACTTTTTTGCCGCCTTCTTGCGAGGCTTTCTAATCAACTGATTAATAGTTGGCATTAAAATTTCCTTACATTAAAATTATTATTATTGTCCTCGTTTGTTTACAGCAATGACAAACGAGATGAAACTCTTTATATTATTATATCACTATTTATTGACTTTTACAAGATAATCTAAAGTTTTTTCGATCGTCATGCGATTTTTGATATCCATTTTGACATTCGGGTCTTTGAGCTGTTTAACCGCTTCCGGAGATTTTTTGTAAACATCTTTAAGTTCGGCTAATTTGGCGGCCACCTCATCATCAGATACGGTAATTTTTTCTTTAACTGCTAAGTTCTGCAGAGCCATCGAAGCCTTGACGCGGGTTTCGGCAACTTTTTTAGCTTCTTTTTCCCAATTCTCCATAGTCTCACCAGAAATTTTTACGAATTCTTCTAGACTGCCGATGCCACGAGACATTGCATTTCTGGTCATGTCGTCCTTAATAATTCTCATCTGGTCTTCAATCAGAATGTCTGGTGCTGGAATCTTAGAAACCTTGACTAGCTCAGCTACCAAATCATCTTTGAATTTTTCATTTAGACGATGTTCGTCTTGCATCTCGAGATTCTTCTTGATGTCGGCCTTGAGATCTTTGAGTGTCTTGAATGGCCCACACTTGGCTGCCAATTTGTCATCAATTTCTGGCTTTTTTACCTCGTTGATTTGTTTGAGCAGGGTCTCGAATACTACCTTGGCCCCAGCCAAATCTTTTACACCATAATCTTTAGGAAATGTTAATTTGAGGTCGAATTTGTCACCCGGCTCATGCCCCACGATTCCTTCTTCAAAACCTGGTATGAAAGTTTTAGATCCGAGCACCAGCTTATAATCTTTGGCTGAGCCACCCTGAAAAGGTTCGCCATCTTTCTTGCCTACAAAATCAATAATTACCTCATCGGTGAGCTTGGCCGCGCGTTTGACCGGCTTTTTTTCTGCAAAAGAGCTAGTGAGGTTGTCTAGTACTTCTTTGATTTGAGCTTCTGTGATTGAAACTTTTTCTCTTTTGACTTTGAGTTTTTTGTAGTCTCCGAGCGTTACTTCTGGCACGATATCCGCCGTTGCGGTATATTCTGCCATTTCGCCAGGTACATATTTGGTTACGTTAATATTTGGTGCAACTAGTGGCATTTTTTCGCATTCTTGAAATGCCAAAAAGGCGGTAGTCCTTACTGCGGTATCAATGGTCTCAGCGTTCAAATCGTTTTCTGGAATAAATTTCTTAGCGATATCGGCTGGCGCTTTGCCCTTTCTAAAGCCTTCCACGCGTACTTCGGCGGCCAACTTTTTGAGCGCTTGCTCCTCTGCTTTTTTCAAGTCTTTCGCATCTAGTGTTACGGTGATTTCTATGCGCGTATCAGAAATCTTCTTGGATTTTGTTTTCACTTTAAACTCCTCAATATATTGTATATATTATATCACAAATTTAGATGAACTAGTAGTCCGAAAATGCGTAATCGTAAACCTAGGATCGGTTCCTAGCTTAACTCCCGGATTCATGATTCCATGTCGATCAAAAATTTGTTTGACTGTGGCGTATAGCTCTTTTTCGGTCTTATCCATCGCGCCGTTAGTTACTAAGGCCTTTACTCTACCCTCAGGTAGACCACCAGTAATCGAACCGCCTTCGTGATTGATGATATAAGATCCGGCCCTGAGAAAAGCAACTGCTTTTTGCTTAAAATCTCTATCTTCGACTTTGAATCGCGGTCTTAGACTATAGTTTGACGCCGAGTAAGACCCATATAATGCAAGGTCGAGTCTTAAGCTCTTTTCCAGGACTTTTAGGTCCTCTAAGAACTTGGCGAGGTTTTCTGCCGGTAAATAAAAATCGGTCACAAGCGGGACTCTTTCTCCTGCACGAGTACTATTTAGAAATGATAGTAAAGAATTTTCGAATTCATCGAGCTTGGCCTCATTCTTTGGAGATTCTGCGATTAGTTGACTGGACTTTGGCAAGACCTTCTTTATGCCTATAATTTTTCTAATGCAAGACTTGCTTTTATCATCAAATTTAGCGAATACAACATAGCCAGTCTCTTTTTGCTTGGTAATCTCGCTCAGTCTTTTGCCAGAATCTTCGGCAATTTTGGTGATTTTAATGTCATAGATATTAAGTTCTTTAGGTTTCAAAGAATTAGCGAGGTCTAAGAATTTTTGTGCAGTATCAAAATCTTCAAAAGTCGCTACTACGCGTTTGGCTTGTAATTTAACTGGCACGGCTCTCAAGATCACTTCCGAAATTGTTCCAAGTGTGCCTTGCGCACCGAAAAATAACGTTGCAAGGTCGATCGTACCACCTTTTTTAACCTGCGCAATGGTCGGATACCCAGCAGAGCCGGTGTTATTTTTTTGAATCTTCTTGATTAGCTCACCATTATCCTTTAATATGGCAAGGACTTTACGATAAATGCCTCCTTCAAGAGTCTTTTCTTTGGCTTTTTTGGTCGCTGCATGTGCGCTTATGTGGTTTGTCTGCAATATATCACCATTAGGAAGCACTACTTCTATTCTTTCGACGTAGCTCATAATGCCGCCGTATTTACCAGCGTAATCGTCGCTCGGGCAATTAGAGATTAGTCCACCAATCGTCTCATTATCATGACCGCCGATTGGAATCCCGAGGCCATTTACTGAAAGTGCAGTATTTAGTTCTTTTAAAGTAATGCCGGCTTGTACGCGAACCAATCTTTCTCGTTTATCAAACTCAAGTAGATTATTTAGTTTTTCAGTCGAAATTACCAAACCGTTTCCGAGGTCTGCCCCCATCTCGTCAAGGCCAGAGCCACGTACAGTTACTGGGATTTTGATTCCCTTAGCAGCCAATTGATAACAAAAACGCATAACCTTACGGATATCCTCAGTAGATTCCGGGAGCGCCACTAATTTTGGTTTAATTCTAAGCGCAGAACAATCATCGGCATAAGCCTCAAGCACATCTGGTGCGTCAAAAACGTTTCCGATAGTCAACTGATTTAAATATTTAGCAACCTTGCCCATCCTGCTTATGATTATATCACACGAATTTTGTTTTTGCCATTTAAAAACGCATAATTTTTGGTATAGTTGTGGAAAACTATCTAAAATATTATTAACTAGTGATCTTTTCTTCTGCCAAAAACTTTGCCGAGATGTTTAATGTAGCTGGCTTTTTGTCCGATGTCAATCGCGTCACCTACGCCCGGAATGTCTCTAGCGGCATCGTAAACCTTTTGGTTGACGGCGGCTCTAGTGGTTGGGATTGTGCTCCCAACGGCATTTCTTATAGCGCCCTCAGCTGCATTGGTGACCATTTGTTTGGCTATATCTTGCGTAGCGGCAGTAGAAGCATCTGCTGTCGCAACTTTGGTAAACATATTGATATATTCTTGATTTAATGGGCTTGCAGCGAGTTTGTTTTCGAATTCACCTGCGTCTTTACATTCTGCACCGAGTTTCTCTATTCTAACGAACAAATCGTCGACTTCCTTTTTTGTCTTCTCGTCCAATTTGTAAGCGTTTGTAATTGCATTTTTTCTAGCGTCGATACTAGCTTTTATACTACTGTCCATATCTAGATTATAACACAAAAAACACGCTATCTTTAGCGTGGTGCTTTGGGACAGGACTTGCATCGAAGATTCACAGTCCTACTTTTTGAGCGATGCTGCAAAGCAGCGTGGTGCCCGAGACAGGACTTGACCGCCGAAGGAGGACAATGTCCTACTTTTTGAGCGATGCTGTAAAGCAGCGTGGTGCCCGAGACAGGACTTGAACCTGCACACCAAATGGCATATGCTCCTAAGGCATACGTGTATACCAATTTCACCACTCGGGCGTACTTTTATTATAACATATCTTCATCTAAAAACCAAAAAAACGAATCGGGATTTTACTCTCGATTCGTTTTTGGGCCTTATTTTTAGGCTTTTCTTCTTGAAGAGAAGCTCAAAGCGTAAGCTGTACCTGCAGTAGTGAGGCTACCTAGCGCTAAAGCGGTAGGAAGCACGTCCTCAGGACCAGTAGTAGGAACTGCGGCCGGGGTTTCGGCAGCTGGTTTGGTTGATACCACTACGGTCTCGGTGCTACCGGCGTCGGATTTGTTTTGATCATCTTTCTTTTCGTCTTTATTGTCATCAATCGAGAAAGATGCATTATCCTTGCCGCCTTGGTTCTCGCCCCCAGATTTCTTGGTGGCAACCACAATGATAGAAGCAATCAAAACCAACACTACAGCTACAATCGCAGTCGCGATCATAATTACTTTCTTACGATCCTTCTTTTCAATATCTCCCTGATAATACATAAAAACTCCTTATAAAACCCATTATATCACACTTTTGCTAAAAAAGCAAGTATTATCTACTAAAATTCACAAAAGCGCTAATCTTTAACATACAGGGATAAGTGTGCCGCCGCATACTGACGAGTTTTTATTAGTGTAAAGCCCTCTATCTCTGGTGCTTCACCAGGGTGAGATAAGGCCAAAACTCCGCCTTTTGAAGCAAAAGCACCTAAACATTTCACCTCTGATAAATCAAACTCATTATATGGCGGATCGGCCAAAATTAGATCAAAACTACCAAAATCACTAGCAAGCCCACTGATTTTGCATTTGACTACTTCCTCGTTCACCCCTAATGCTGTCAAATTTTCCTTAATTACGCGTATAGCCATAGCAGAATCATCTACAAAAATCACTTTAGAAGCTCCACGAGATAACGCCTCTATTCCCAGCGCTCCCGACCCAGCAAAAGCGTCTAGCACCTTCATCCCTTGTATCTCTGGCCCAACCATATTGAAAAGCGCCAGTCTTTCTCTCTCACCCATCGGATGAGTCTTGCCACCAGGGGTAGAAATCTTGCGTCCTCTCAGTTCGCCTCCAGTTATTCTAACAATTCCGCCATCGTTTTTGTTCATATATCTCCTAATTTAGGGTAGTTAGTTGCTGATATTTAGAAATCCCTGTCATCAGTTCCTTATATTTTAGCATACCAGAGCCCAGTTTCAAAAACTCCTCCGCGTCTTTTCTGGCCTTTGCGATAATCTTGGTGTCGCTAAGAGAGGCAATTCTAAGATCTAGTGCTCCATGCTGCAGGGCTCCATAAATTTCCCCTGGCCCCCGTAATTTTAAATCCACTTCTGCCAGGTGAAAACCGTCGGTAGATTTTTCCATCTCTTTTAGTCGCCTAGACGGGAAAGCGTCCCCTGAGGTAAGAAGGAAACAATCAGATTTGATCGAGCCTCGTCCTACCCGACCTCTGAGCTGATGCAGCTGCGCCAAGCCATAGCTTTCGGCATTCTCTATTATCATAAGAGAGGCATTTGGTACATCTACCCCTACTTCTACCACTGTGGTAGAGACCAAAATGTCGATCTTCCCCTCTGAAAAACGTCCCATCACGTCATCTTTTTCAGCTGGTTTCATCTTGCCATGCAAAAATTCAATTTTGAGCTTCGGAAACTGCTCGGTCAATCTTTTCACCCGTGATTTTACGGAAGTAATATCGGCTTTTTCTCCTTTGGGTTCGCCGTCTTCGATCGCTTTACAAATCCAATAAACCTGATTACCGTTCTTGACCGTTCTCATTATTTCTGGATAAAGTTTTTCCGACATCTCTATCTCTGGCAAAATTTTCGTCTCAATCGGTTGTCTTCCTTTAGGCAGTTCATCCAGAATCGAAACATCAAGATCGCCAAAAATCGTCAATTGCAAAGATCTTGGGATTGGGGTGGCTGTCATCGTAAGAAGATGTGGTGCTAATCCAGAAGGTGATTTTAGAACCAATCTCTGCCTCTGTTCTACGCCAAATCGGTGCTGCTCGTCGATAATCACGAGCGACAAATTGGAAAATTCCGTATCGTCGGTCAGAAGTGCGTGCGTGCCGATCACTACATTTACCTCCCCAGAGGAAATTAGCTTTTTTAGTTCTGGTTTTTTCTTGGTAGCGCCGGTTAAAAGCGCGGTTTTTATCCCAAAAGTGCCAAGTAGTGGCCCGATTCCCTCGTAATGCTGTGAGGCCAAAATTGCCGTTGGCGCCAAAATTGCCACCTGCTTGTCAGAAGCAACCGCCTCAAAAGCCGCCAGTGCTGCTACCATGGTTTTTCCTGAACCTACATCACCTTGCAAAAGTCGGTTCATTGGCTGAGACTTTTCCATATCTTGAAAAATCTCCCATGCCGCTCTTCTCTGAGCATTAGTTAATTTAAAAGGCAGTTTACTTACAAAATCACGTATTTTTTGGGCCTCAAACTCTATCGGGCTGGCTTTTAACTTTTCGTTTTCCAGGCGATTGAGTTTTGAAGCCAAAATCAGCTCAAAAAGCTCCTCGTATGCCAGATATTCGCGTGCCGCCTTGATCGATTCTAAGGAATCTGGAAAATGTGCCCTAAATAAAGATTCTTTTCTCGTCCCAGTCTTTACAGATGGTAACAAATCTGGAATCTCTGCAAACTTATCCCGAGAATTATTCAAAAAACGTCGATAATCGCCCGATTTTACCCCTCCGTGAGCCACATAGATAGGCGAAAGGCCGCTTTTTAGGTCCACATCGGCATAGAGAGCCGAAGATGGCGAAGTTAACTGAAAACGCCCAAATTTTAGCTCAAAAGTGCCCGAAAACAGGTATTCCTTATCTGGGACAAACTGTCTCAAGCGGTAATTTTGATTAAACCATACCACTCTTACACTTCCGGTATCGTCTCTAACCGTCCCCTCAATAATTGATAGATTTCGTTTCCGAGAACGTTTAGAAGTGAGATTTTCGATTTTTCCTTTTACTACCACTTTACCTGGTTTTAGTTCCGAAATTGAAGTTGCGGCTTGAAAATTCTCGTAATCCCTCGGTAAATTATAAAAAAAATCCCTCAAAGTCTTAATCCCTGCTTTTCCGAGGGTCTCTGCAGTCTTTGGACCAATCCCTTTAAGAGTCTCGATTGGCTGAGTCAAGTCAAGCGACATCTTTTGATGTCCTCTTTTTTTGGCTTTCAGCTTCACGCCACTTGTCTACTTCGCCGTGATTGCCAGAAAGCAAGATGTCTGGAACTTTCATTCCACGAAAATCATAAGGCTTGGTATATTGTGGATATTCCAAATTATCTCCGTCAGAAAAAGATTCAATCAGAGCGGAATTTTCACCTCCAAGCACCCCTGGAATTAGCCGTACGATAGAATCGATGATCACAAGCGCTGGTAATTCCCCACCAGTTAGTACGAACTTCCCCAAAGAAATCTGATAATCCACAATCGACAAAATCCTCTCATCATACCCCTCGTAATGTGGACACAAAATGATGTAATGGATGTCTGGGGTAGTCTTTCGAAGGGCCTCCGGAGCCTGGCAAGGCGAGGATGAGCGCCGGCCGCCCATGGCGATGGGCCGGCCGGACGCGGCCCGAGAAAGATCTACCCCAGACATCTCTCGCGCCATCTTTTGATTCCAAATTTCCCCTACTGGCGTCGGCAAAATCACTTTAGCGTCCGGATCTTTAGCCTTGACGGACTCTATCGCATTAAATACCGGCTCACACCGAAGTAGCATTCCATCTCCGCCCCCATACGGCGTATCGTCTACTGATTTATGTGGACCTAGTCCAAAATCTCGTAAATTTACAAATTCAAATTTAGCCAGCCCCTTGTCCACTGCTTTCCACATCATAGAAGTGTTGAGATAAGGTTCCAAGGCTTCTTGAAAAAGCGTAATGATTGTAAATTTAAGCATCAATAATCCTCCACCAGGGTGAATTCCTTTCCAGCGATTGAGATAATCGATTCTGGTTCCGCTCCAAGAGAGGTCAACTCGGCTCTAATCCCCATTTTTTTCATAATATCACGAAGTCTATTCACGCTAGCATAATTGCTAAGATCAGTACGGCGGGCAAATTTCTCAATTTTTTCTCCCGTTACCACAAATCTATCACCATCTTTCTCGACATTCCAAACATCTTTTAGAAGATTATCATTTAACTTTATGGTTGGAATAGAGAAAGGGTCTGAATATGACTTTTCTTGGGCCGCGTCGCTCGCTCCCGTCGACCCTTCGGGTCGTCCGCGTCCCAAGGGGCGGTCGGCCACGGGGCTCGCGCGCTCATCCTCGCGCTGCCGCGCTCCGGAGGCCCGTCGAAAAGCATATTCAGAATCATTTATTTCTGAATATAATTCGCGCAAAAGCTCCGTAATCCCCGTATGTGCTTGCGCAGAAATCGCAAAAATCTTGGCCTCTGAATTTTTAGCGAGAATAGAACTCATTTGCATTTTGATGATGTCTTCGTCTACGCCTTCACATTTGGTCAGCGCCACGATTTCTGGACGACTCGCCAGATCTGCATATTTTGAAAGTTCTTTCCTGATGGTTTCGTAGGCTACTCCCGCATCATCATTATAGACATCTATCAAATGGAGCAAGACTGCAGTTCTTTCTACGTGGCGTAAAAAATCATGTCCCAGACCTTTTCCCTCGGCAGCGCCTTCAATCAACCCAGGGATATCAGCAATCAAAATATCATGACCATCTACCGTGGCTACCCCTAGCTGCGGCGTCAATGTGGTAAAAGGATAGTCCGCAATCTCCGGCTTGGCATTGGAGACTACTGAAAGAAAAGTGGACTTTCCTGCATTTGGTAAACCCACCAGGCCTACGTCTGCAAGAGTTTTTAATTCTAAAGTTGCTTCAAATTCTTCGCCCGGCTCACCTACTTCCGCTACTATCGGAGCTTGTCTAACGGAGCTTTTGAAATGCGCATTGCCAAAACCGCCATCACCACCATGTGCAATGATTGCCGTTTGTCCGTCTTGAGTAAGATCGGCGATCAAAGTATCGTCCCTGTATACTGTGGTCCCGATAGGCACTTCCACTACCAAATCTTTACCGGATCTACCAGCAGAACGTTGCCCAGAACCACCTTTACCATCTTCGGCTGTCAAAATTGGCGTAAATCTAAAATCTACCAGAGTGTCAGTATCTTTGTCGGCCTTAAAAACAATATCTCCGCCTTTGCCACCGTCGCCACCATCAGGCCCGCCTTTCGGAATGTAAATTTCGTGACGAAAAGATACAGCGCCATCGCCGCCTTTTCCTGCCTTCAAACTTACTTTAGCCTTATCCACAAACATAAACTTATTATACCATAAAATAGCACAATTAAAAAGCGGCTTCCTTGAAAGCCGCTTTCCCGCTGTTACGCGCCCACCCTAGGGCACATTGGTTTGTTTTAATCCGCTGTTTGTTTTGGTTATTAATGTAAGTCTCCACACTCCACTAATCACGTTGTCAGTGGAACCCTGTGAAGCGTACCAGCTTAATTTAATAATAAAGCATAAGCGCGATAATGTCAATACCTTTTTATGAAAAACTAATGAATGTAATTGAAGTTTCCCACAGCGCTGGCTGGAATTGTCGCCCGGATTACCATATATGGACGATAATTGTAATTCATCTCTGTTACCACGATAGACCCATCCCCATTTACGCTTTCTACATAACCAACGTGTCCATACCAACCAGAAGACGTTTGGAAAATTGCTCCAGCCGACGGCGTCCTATTGACGGTATATCCGGCTGCCGCAGCTCTAGCTGCCCAGGTGTTGGCGTTCCCGAGTGTAGAAGGAATGTCTCGCCTCTTACTCCAAGCCCACTGCGTACACTGACCGGCTCCATACGGACCACCTAATCCATAAACGTAGCCTAGCACTGTCACATCCTGACGCTCAGAAGTATTGCCTAAATAAGAATAACGATAAGTGGTAGCTCGATAAGTAGTAGTAGGCTGCCTTGGCGCTACATATTCTGGTCGTTCGGTCTCCGGCAAGGAACCATTCTTGATTACAATTCTGGTTCCTTCAGAAACTCCGCCGACCTCAAGATCGTTAAGAGCTGTGATCTCTGCTGCGGTGGAACCATATTTGGCTGCGATCGATTCTATGGTGTCCCCACCTTTTACAGTATAAACAATACCAGATACGCTAGGGATATACAAGGTATTTCCTGCTGATATATCAGTAGTTTTAAGATTGTTGGACCATCTGATTTGGTCGGTAGAAACTCCATGCTTAGCAGCAATAGATTCCATTGAATCGCCTTCTTGCACAACATATTCTATTACGCCACGAGAAATTGCAATGTTGGTAATTGATGGTTTTTCGAGCTTGCCAGTAGCGGTTTGTCCAGCATCGTACATAGAAGTAGTTACTACGTAATTAGAAGCCACGTCTGACGCCGAAGCTAGTCCTAACGCATCAGAAAGGTCTGCTACCACGTACATCTCGGTTAGCTGATCTACGGAAATATCGTAATCGCTTTTGGCAAAAGAATCGAGCGACAGAGTGGTGCCAGATTCTTGTTTACTGATCGAACCGAGCGCTGCAATTCCGATGACAGCTAAAGCCGCCAAAATGTATGGCAAAATTTGCTTGAAGCCACTCTTTGGAATAGGTTCGTTTGTCTCTATCATAATGAAATATTACAGAGATTCTGGCAATGTAAAGCCGCATTCTGGTTATGCTCAGACTCTGTATAACTATAATACATCAAACCATCATCCCCTGTCAAGAAAAACAGATAAGAGGTGTCGCTTGGGTCTGCTACTGCGAGTAGTGAAGTCAGATTTGGATTAGAGATCGGTCCGCAAGGAAGCCCAGTATAAAGTCTAGTGTTGTAGCATGAGTCAATGGTAAGCGCGGCTGCGTTATCTGTATAAGTAGTGCGCTTTGGGTCTACTACGTCTAGTGCGTATTTTACGGTCACATCACTACCCATTTTCCAGCCATAAGCCAATCTAGATAAAAATACCTGTGCTACTCTAGCATGTTCTCCGGCTGGCGATTCTTTCTGTACTACCGAAGCTAGTGTGATCCCTTCAAAAAGCGATAAACCATGTGCTGCATATCTGGCTTCTAAATCGTTATCAGATATAACCTGTCCCATTCCAGCCAAAAATTTAGTTAAAATTTCTTTTACGGTAGCCGATTTGTAAAATTCGTAAGTTTCTCCGTAAAGATAACCCTCGAGCGTTGCTCCCGCTGGACGCTTTTTTAGAAAATCAAAGTCATAATCGGCATTAAAAGCCTCTTCTACCTCGGCGACAGAGTATCCTTCATTAATCAGGCTGTCTTTGACATCAAAAATAGTTTCTCCTGGCCTAATGGTAAACTGAAAAACCTCGGCTTTCTTATTGGCTATTTCTGCCACATAAGCTTCATATTCTTTCCGAGCTTGCTCCCTATTGATCCACCATATTCCACCGCCGACACCAGCTCCAATCAGGACCAGTGCTATTACCAAAATTGGCCATTTTTTCATCTTATGTTTAGTCTTCATTGCATTCATCCTTGCCTTATCAGCTTCCTTCCTCCCAACCGCTTTAACATTTTCTATAGTATCCTGAATAGGAATCTGTGACACCATCTTCCTCGGAAGAGGCGCCGCAGATTCCTTAAATCCCTCTATAAAATCTTGCAAGATAATTGCTGCTGCTTCGGCGTCAATCTCGCCTTTTTCGTAGGCTCTTCTTCGTGATTTTAAACGATTTTCTGCTTCTACTGATGTAAGCGATTCATCCTGAAAACGTACCCTGGCCCCTGGTATCTTTTGTACTAGCTTTTTGGCAAACTGGCGTACATAAACTGATTGTTTGGTTTCGTTGCCTTCATTACTACGAGGAAGCCCCAAAACAAACCAATTAGTGCTATGAATATTGGCTATTCTGGCAATTTCCTGCCATTCAGAGCCATCTACATTCAAAAACCCTATTGGTACGGCTATTTTGGTACTCGAATCAACGCGTGCCACGCCAATACGCTTAGTACCTACATCTAGGCCAATAATTTTCAACTTTTACTCCTCGGTCTTAATGTTTACAGTGATTTTGTTGGTATCGCCAGGTACGGATGTTACCCAAGGCACGGATGTCTCAAAGTTAATCGATTTAATTCCTTTGAAGTTATCGGTCAAATCTCTTTTGGCGGTACCGATACCTTTACCCTTGACGGTCTCTACTATGTCATTCTCTGTGATGGTTGAACCCGCCACATAAGAAGTTTTGAGCTTACCTACGTAACCGTTGTCAGTTTTGGTAAAGTTTTCTACGAATGGATCGTTCATTTCGTAAATCTTGTAGCCCTTATCAAGCTTGGCCTTTTCGGCGATATATTCTTTGAGCTTGGTTTCGTCTATTACAAAAATAGTATCTGTAGTAGTGACGGTAAGTTTAGCTTTCTTGCCTTCTGCGACTTCTTCTCCTACTGCTGGGGTAGAAACTGGGTCGCTTACGGTCTGCTTGAAGCTAGATTCGATTGGAAAATCGTCATCGGCAAGCGTATCAAGTAATTTTTCTTTATTTACGGATTCGTTTTCGGAAGTGATATCTTTCATAGCCTTGTCAATATCCGATTGTTGAACAATAGTAATAGTTTTATCTGTTCCGCCGGTCATTGCTGAACCCTTAGTGACATAAACGCCAGAACTTGTAGCCCACCCAGTGGTGGTAGCTGAAATGTTATAGTTTGCTCCCGCCTCAGTAGCTTGAACGTTTATTTCTTTAGAGATTATACATCCAGTTTTATTAAACTCGCTAACTGGTTTATCTCTGTTATCGCACACATCTGCATCGATCCCGTCATAGGTGAAAACTACATTTCCTGTCGCAATATAAGACAAACCACTATAAGAAAAGCCAGAACCAGCATTAACAGCCACTGAGCCGCCACCCTTGTCTATTACTGCGTATACGCTTAAAGTTCCGCTCGCTTTTTCGCCTACATTCTTCTTGCCGGTGGCTTCAAACTCTACCTCGGACTTGCCTTCAAATTTCTTCTCTTCGATATAGAACTTGCCCTCTTCTACTTTTTCGTCGGCGAGCTTGTCTACAAAGGAGATATTTTCGGAAAAATTACCGGTTGTTGTCTCTAGTTTCAAAGTAATCGTAACTGCCGGAGCAATTCCAAATGCCCAAATGCAAACAATGATCAAAAGCACTAAACCTGCACCGATACCGGCAGTAATTTTCTTATGTGTGCCGATCCATCTTAGCACTGGATTGTTGCTGCCAGCCAACTTACCCTCTTTTTTGTCTTTTTTGGCAGGCTTTTTTTCTGCGTCTTTCTTGTCTTCGTCGTCATCGTCTATTTTTTTTGCCTCTTTGTCATCCGTATCTTCTTCTTTGCCCTTTTCCTCTTCGTCGTCCTTCTCCTCATTATCATCCTTGTCATTCTTCTCGTCGTCATTTTTGTCTGACTCATCAGCTTTTCTGGATTTATCTTCTGGCTCCTCCTCGCCTTCATCATCTACATCTACTACTTCAGAATCATCAACCTCTTCGTCTAATTCAGGAATTTTTGGTGCGGATTTTAGATCTTTAGTTACAGGGATTTTGGTGGCAGCAGCAAGCTTAATAATTGATGGATCGGTAGTCACTAGTACAATGGTCTTTTCGGCATTCTGTCCAGTTTTCATCATTAGTTTGATATTTACAATACTCTTAAAAACCCCAGCTTTTTTGGGTGGTACAATTGCCACGATTTTAGATTTTGAACCCTCGATTTTACTGATAATATCAGTAATATCCTCTTCAGGCTCGATATAAACGACGTCTTTATTCATATTTCTAATATAACATACTTTTTCGCTAACCGCTACCATTTTTTAAAAGTTTATGCTAAAATGAAGACGAAATGCTGAATATTTTTAGTAAGAAAAAAACTGCTACACCAACCGAATCTACTGCACCTGTCGCTAGTGCCACTATGCCTACTGTAGCTCCAGCTATGTCGCCTAGTCAAACTAGTTTTGCCGAAATCGCTTTAAATTCCATCCATGATGGCGTTGTCATGACAAACGCCAGTGGCGTTATTCAATTTATCAATCCCGCTGCGGCTGTTATGACTGACTGTAAAGATCCTTCCAATGCAATTGGGCTAGATTATGGACTTTTGATCAAAATTGAAACCAAAGAAGGTCGGGAGCTTACTCCAGAAGAAAACCCCCTAATTCGTGCTATGCAATCCGGTCAGGCACTAGAAGGTTATAGTTGTGCGCTAATTTCTGGTGCCTCAATGAAACGCATTCCGATTTCTATTACGGTTATTCCGATTAATGCCGGTAGTAGAATCATTACTTTTAGAAATATTGAAAAAGAACTTGCCGAAGAGAGTGAGCATAATGAATTTATCTCTACGGCTTCCCACGAGATGCGTACCCCGGTAGCCACTATCGATGGATACCTTGCTCTGTGTCTCAATCCTCAGACTGCTACGATTGATGATCGCGCCAAGGGCTATCTAGAATCCGCCAAAAAAGCTTCCGAACATCTCGGACATTTATTTCAGAATTTGCTTGACGTTACCAAGTTAGACGATGGTCGCATTCGCCCTAAGTTTGTTCCAGCTGAAATGATTGGCCTAATCAAACAAATCGTTGCCGACCATGCTAGCAAAGCTGCCGAGAAAAAAATCAATTTTACTTTTGGTGCCAAAACCTCCGAACCAGTAGGTGAGCATCGTTTGGAGCAGGTGGTTTACGCTTCTGTGGACCTTAATTTCATGCGCGAAATCATGGACAATCTTCTCGATAATGCTATCAAATATACTCCCTCAGGCGGTTCAGTATTCGTTAATGTGGTTGGCGATAACGATCGCGTCCTTATCAATGTTACTGACACTGGCATTGGCATTTCTTCAGAAGATCTTCAACATATTTTTCAAAAATTTTACCGCGCTGACAACTCCGACACTCGCGAAATTGGTGGTACTGGTCTTGGGTTGTATATCGTCAAACAGCGCACCGAGGCTATGGGTGGACACGTTACTGCCGAGTCGACCTATGGTGAAGGTACGACTTTTTACGTCTCACTCCCTCGTATTACTGCTGAAGAATATCAAAAACGCTTGATTGCTGTTCAGAATGCTAGTATGATTAATAATAATGAAGGAGGAAAATAATGAGTAAAGTAATGATCGTAGAAGACGATGCGGCTTTGAGAGAAATTTATAGTATTCGTGTTGCTGCTGAAGGCTACGAAGTAGTATCGGCCGGTGATGGAGAAGAAGCTTTGGCCGTAGCAGTCAAAGAAAAACCAGACTTGATTTTGAGTGATGTGATGATGCCAAAGATTTCTGGTTTTGACATGCTAGATATCCTGAGGCACACCCCAGAGACCGCTAATATCCATGTAATTATGATGACGGCTCTCTCCGCCGACGACCAACGCACTCGTGGCGAGCAACTCGGTTGCGACCGCTATTTGGTAAAGTCTCAAGTCGGCATCGAGGACGTAGTCAACGCGATCCACGAAGTGTTGGGCGATAGACCTAGTGAAAGTGCAAGCAATGCCTGAGGATCTTTCGGAGGTTACGACCGAGAATGAGCGCGCTCGCCCCGTAACAGACCGCCCCTTGGGACGCGGACGACCCGAAGGGTCGACGGGCGCGAGCGACGCGTATCCGAAGGCATGCTTGCGCTTGAACAAATTCTTAGCCGAGCGCATCGGTGTCTCGCGTCGAGAAGCCGATGATTTGATTGCCGCCGGCAAAATTATAGTCAACGGTAAGCCAGCTGTAACAGGGGCAAGAATTGACAAAAATGACAAAGTGTGCTATAATAAAAAGATAATTCCGTTTGAAACGGACTACTTGTATATAGCAATGAATAAGCCGGTAGGCTATGTTTGCTCGCGCCGCGCTCAGGGCGACGCCCCTACTATCTACGAACTTTTACCCAAAGAATACCAAAAACTAAAGACCGTCGGTCGTTTAGATAAAGATAGCTCTGGTTTAATTCTCCTCACCAATGACGGTGATTTTGCTTTTCAGCACACCCACCCCAAATTTAGAAAAGAAAAAATTTACGAGGTGGAGCTTAATAGGATTCTCGAACCGCTTCATCAGCAAATGATCTCCGACTATGGCATTATGCTCGACGATGGTCCGTCAAAATTTACTATCATCAAAAATGATGGTAAATATATCGTAAAAATATCTGAAGGCCGCAATCGTCAAATCCGCCGTACTTTCGCCGCATTAGGCTACCAAGTTACAAGATTGCATCGGACTAATTTTGGCAAATATGAATTAAGTGGGCTTAAACCCGGAAAGTGTGCTATAATTAAACCATGAGTACTATTTTGGGCTTAGATATTGGTACTGAATTCGTTAAGGCGGTTCTAGGAAAACCAGTCAAAAAAGGTAATATCGAAATTCTCGGTGTCGCTAAAGTCCGTCAAAAAGACGGTAATATGTATAATGGCGCCATCGCTGATATTTCAGCCGTAGTTGCTACTTGCGAAGAGGCTCTAGTCAAAGTAGAAGATCAATCTGGTGAACGCGCTGAACTTACGGTAGTTGGCATCGCCGGTGAACTCATTAAAGGCAATACTACCACCGTTCACTATGCTAGAAAAGATCCCAAAAAGCCTATTACTGAGACCGAGATGCAAAACATTATCACTCGCGTTCAGCAAAAATCTGGCGAAGTTGCCAAAAAGACCGTTGCACTCGAAACTGGCAACAAAAACGTAGAAGTCCGCCTAATTAATTCCGCTATTGTTTCCCTTATGATTGATGGTTACAAAATTTCCAATCCGATTGGCTTTAACGGTTCTGATGTGGTGATTCAATTTTACACTGCTTTTGCTCCAATGATTCATGTTTCTGCTATCGAAAAAGTTTGCGCCGAGCTCAATCTAGACTTACTAACTGTAGCCGTAGAACCATTTGCGGTCTGTCGCGCTTGTCTTGGCGACGATCTTGATAGTAATTTTTCTGGCGTCGTAATGGATATTGGTGGCGGCACTACCGACATTGCTATTATCGATGATGGTGGTGTAGAAGGCACAAAGATGTTCTCTATTGGTGGCAAGAGCTTTACCCACCAAATCGAAGAAGCCTTAGGAGTAGACTACGAAACCGCCGAAAAAGACAAATTGAATTTTGACACTGGCAAGCTCGACGACGCGGTGAAAGCCAAAGTCGAGACTGCGCTTTCGCGCAACCTCTCCGTCTGGTTTACCGGCGTAGAAGTAGCTTTAGAAGATTTCTCCAGCCTAGGTAGCCTCCCTCGCAATGTAGTTTTGTGTGGTGGCGGCGCTGGGTTGTCGCTTCTCCAAGAAGAGCTTGCTACATCCGATTGGTATACCAGCCTTCCGTTTTCTCGCCGCCCGGTGATTAATCTCCTAGACATTAATGGTTTACCAAATCTCATTCTCGGTGAGTTTGCGCCAAAATTAGATCATTCTTTTGCCACGGCTCTCGGACTTCTTCGTGTCGGCACCGACACTTTGGAAGGCGCCCCAGAAGAAGGTGGCCTAAAAGCCAAATTTGCCAAACTTCTGCAAAATTAAATTATTCGATCACCGCTTTGATTCTTCTGATTCCTGCCGCAGAAGACTCTTCTTTTTTAATTTTGAAATGACCAATCACGCCAGTGTGTTCTACGTGTGGACCACCGCAAACTTCGCGCGAAATCGGATTTTCGAAGTCCCCAATCGTATAGACTTTGAGAACGTCTGGGTATTTATCCCAGAACTGGCCATGCGCTTTCAAAACATCCCGCGCATATTCTTTGTCGTATTCATCAAAAACTACTGGAAGATCGGCTAAGATCCACTCGTTTACTTGATTTTCTACGGCAGAAATCTCTTCTGGAGTCAATTTGTGATCACAATTAAAATCAAAACGTGTCCTCTCCGAAGTAGTATTGGAACCTTTTTGCACGATGTCTGGCGAAATTATCTTTTGCAGGGCCGCAAGAAGCAAATGTGTAGCGGTATGATACTTGACGGTCTGCTCACCATGATCCTCCAGACCACCCTTAAACATGCCCTTCGAGGCGGTCTGAGATCTTTCTCTCTGCTCTTTTAGGGCCGCATCAAATTCTTCTCGGTATTTAGGAGCTAGTTCGATTCCCTGTCGGAAACATTCCTCCACGGAAAGTTCCATTGGAAAACCATATGTATCCTGGAGCTTAAAAATGTCAAAACCAGACAACGCTTTGCCGTCTCGTGTCATCTTGTTTAGCTCTTTTAGTCCTCGATTCAAAGTCTTTCTAAACGCATTCTCTTCTTTTAGGAGCACATCAAGCGCGAGTTCTCGATGAGTCAAAATTGAATCCGGCAAATCTCTGTAATTTTCTGCCACGATTGGCACGATTTCGGATAGGAAATTTGACGAAATTCCAAGATCTAGAGCTCTGAGGATTGCCCGGCGCACCAATCGCCGCATCGCGTAGCCTTGAGTCTTATTTGAAGGCACTAAGCCTTGCGCAGCTAATAAATATGCTCCTCTAATATGATCGGCAATCACGCGCATCTCGTCGGTATTATTGTCGTAAGACTTGCCCGAGATTTCTTCTAGCTTCTCAATGATCGGTTGCATTAAGGAGATTTTAAATACGTCAAACGAACCGATTGCCGCTGCCGCAATCCTTTCTAGCCCACCCCCAAAGTCCACATTTTTCTTCTCAAGTTCCTCAAAAGAACCGTCTTCAAGCCGGCGATACTGCATAAACACTTGGTTGCCAATCTCCATAAATCTCGCCCCATCCGAAGCTGGATGCGCCTGACCATATTTGGCAACATCTTGTTTATCTTCGCCAAAATCATAAAACACTTCCGAATCTGGCCCACACGGGTCGCCAATCGGAGTAGATTCGCAACCGCCGCCTCGGCTCCACCAGTTTTCTTTGTCGTCATAGAAGAAAATCCTCTCCCCTGGCTTGATCCCTCGTTTGTCACCATTAGAGGCCGAGCCAATCTCGGCGATCTTAGCTTCCACTCCGGCTTTCTCAAATACCGACTGCCAAATTTCTGCCGCTTCAGTGTCTTTTGGGATGCCATATTTTTCGTTCCCGATAAAACAAGTTACATAAATTTTGTTAGGGTCTAGCCCCACAACTTGAGTCAAAAATTCAAAAAAATTCTCGATTTGTTCGCGCTTAAAATAATCGCCAAGAGACCAGTTGCCAAGCATCTCAAAAACGGTCGTATGTCTAGGGTCGCCCACGTCTTCAATATCTTGAAGTCGCATCGATGGCTGTGCATCGCAAAGCCTTTTGCCTTCTGGATGCTCTTTGCCAAGCAAATATGGAAGTAAGGGTTGCATCCCTGAGCCAGTAAATAGCGTAGTCGGGTCTCCTTCCAAAACTAGTGGCGCCGGCTGAATTATCTTGTGTCCGTTTTTTACTTGAAAATCTAAGAATTTTTGTCTAATTTCACTCGCGTTCATAGAGATAATTATACCACAAAACTCTAGGTATTGCCAAACCATCCCATCTATGCTACTATAAGAATAAGCATTAAGAAAAGGAGTTATAATGCCCCAAGCAAAAAAGAAAAAATCAACCAAAACTGCAAAAAAACCGGTAGCCAAAACCAGTCGCAGAAAAGCGGTTTCTCGCACCAAGTGTAAAGGTGTCGAACCACGCGAAAAATGGCATGTCTATATTGTGACATCGCTAAGTATTATTGCTGGGATATTACTGGTTGCTGACGCAGCTATGATAGCCGTAGCATAATTTGATTATTCCGCGATTATCCCGCCACCAATACAGATCTCATTATTATAAAATACTGCTGATTGCCCAGCTGCTGGCTTTTTGATCTTTTGTTCAAAATGCAACTTTTCCCCGTCAAAATTTGCGAGAATAAGTTGCCCAAGGTGTCTTAAACGAACTGAATACTTGTTTCGAAGGGCCTCCGGAGCGCGGCAGCGCGAGGATGAGCGCGCGAGCCCCGTGGCGACGGGAGCGAGCGACGCGGCCCGAGAAACAATGTATTCGGTTCGTAATACGATATCTTTTAGCTTTAGCTCATCCACCCAAATATTTGAATCATTCAAATTTCTTGATACATACACAATATTCTTTTGGAGATCTTTTTTGACCACATAATACGGCAATCCGGTATTGACCTCGCCCGTATTCCCAGAAATATACAGTCCGTGCCGTTGCCCAATTGTATAAAAAACCGCGCCCTCGTGATGTCCAACTACCTTTTCGGTCTCAATTTCGCGGATTTCTCCCGGCTCTATGTTGATGTATTCTTTAAGAAAATCTTTTATCCCTACTTCACCCACAAAACATACCCCCATTGATTCTTTTTTGTATGCATTATGGAGTCCATTCTTTTCCGCCAGTTTTTTTACATCAGATTTTACCATTCCGCCAATTGGAAAAATCGTATGAGAAAGCGCTTCTTCGGAAATTCGATAGAGGAAATAGGTTTGATCCTTTTTCTCGTCAATAGCTCTGGCTAGCTGACCATCAATTATCCTAGCATAGTGCCCAGTGGCAATAAAATCCGCTCCTCGCTCACGCGCCTTTTCGTAAAAAAGTTTAAATTTGATTTCTTGGTTGCACATGATATCCGGATTTGGCGTATTGCCTTTTTTGAATTCAGAAAGCATATATTCTACCACTTTTTCAAAATAGGCTTTTTCAAAATCCCAAACCTCAAAATCTATCCCGAGCTTTACTGCCACTCTTTTGGCGTCGGCAAGGTCTTCGGCCCACGGGCACTTCATACCCGGAAGGTCTTTAGACCAGTTTTTCATATAAACGCCAGTTACTTCGTAACCTTGCTCTTTTAAAAGCAGCGCCGAAACCGACGAATCTACCCCGCCACTCATTCCGACAAAAACTTTTTTATGCACAACGCCTTCTTTCAGACTCGACAGCTTCGTTGATAAGCCGCGCAGCCTCATGGATCTGCTCTTTAGTGTTGGTCTCGCCAAGCGTCAAGCGCAAAGACCCGGCAATTTCAGAATCCGACAGGCCAATTGCGGAGAGTACATGAGATTTCTCGCCTTTAGAAGCTGCACAGGCCGCCCCTGTCGAGACATACACACCTTTTTCTTCAAGAAGAAAGATCAATCTTTCTGCATCTATACCATTATAGCACAAAACTACAAAATTGTCAAGAGAATGCTTCTTGTTGACTAATTCATACCCCTGTAATTCGGATAACAAAATTTGCTTCCACTGGGCGTATTTTTTGCGATTGCCATTAAGATGTGCTGCGGTATCTTCCACAGCCTTGGCAAAGCCGATTACTCCAGGTACATTTTCAGTGCCAGACCTAAGCCCTCCCTCTTGACCACCACCCACAAAAAGCGGAGATAGCTTTACGTCATGCGATACGTATAAGCATCCTACCCCTTTTGGTCCGTAGATTTTAGCTGCGTTCAAAGTCAAAAGGTCTACTCCAAGCCTCGCCACATTAACATTGAGGAGATTTAGCGCTTGTGAAGCATCTGAATGAAGATATAGAGGCTGTTTGATTCCGCGAGATAGTCTGTCTAATCTGACCTTACGGATAATTGCTGCGATTTCTGATAAAGGCTGGATTGTACCAAGTTCGTTATTAGCTAGCGCCACCGAAATCAGCATTGTCTCATCAGTAATTTTAGCCTTCAAATCATCAAGCAAAATCCGCCCATTTTTATCAACAGCGATCGATGCGCCATCATGTTTTTCCGCCACTTTTCGAACCGAATCGTGCTCGGTAGCAAGGTACAAGCAAGTCCCGTCTAGAGCTACCGTTGAAAAAGCGAGATTATTCGCCTCGGTCGCTCCTGCAGTCATCACAAGATCATGCGCTTTGGCTCCAATTGTATGCGCAATCACCCCTTTAGCTGCTTCGTAATCGGCAGAGACTCTTTTGGCTGGAAGATAAGCTGCAGAAGGATTAAAAAACTCTTCCGTAAAATACGGTTTCATTGCTTTAAGCACTCTATCACTCACCGGCGTTCCCGCCGCGTGGTCCAAATAAATCATAATTATATTATAACATTAAATGCTAATTTTCGCTAGCGTTAGCATTGCCTTCTTCGCTGCCAGTGTTTATTTCTGCGTTAGCATTGTTTTCTTCGCTACCAGTGTTTGTTTCTGCGTTAGCATTGCCTTCTTCGCTGCCAGTGTTTGTTTCTGCTTCAGCATTGCGTTCCTTGCGCTCTTTAGCCTTGAATTTTATCTCTATGCCTTTGTCCGCATTTTTGACGGTCAGAATTTTGCCTCCTTGATCTAGAGAATAGTCAAATTCGTCATTGAGATCGTACAGCCAGTCCGTTTCAATCTTGAGCTTTCCGTTTTCGAGTGACCAAATAAAATCATAATCATTGAGATGTCCATCGGTAGTCAATTTGCCATTGCCCACTTCAGTGAAATTCCAAATTACCGTCGGTCGATCTTCTTGTTGCCATTCTCCAGCCGAAACCAAAAAATCCGCATCTGCCGCCTTTGGTTGAGAAATATTCCTAAGTATCAAGACGACCGCCCCAGCAATCAGCGCTGCTACGCCAATGAATAGCACGACCAAGGCCAATTTTTTGGGACCATTCTTTCTTTTGTACGTATTGCTTTTGTGTGTATTGTCTTTGGACTCAAAAGCCCTTGCTAGTTCCCCCGTATTAATAGTATTTACCTCGCTTTCCATATTACTATTATAGCAAAAAAAACGAAAAATAATAGTATTAATAATATAAAATAGTATTAATAATATAATTTGGTTTTCATTAAGGTAAGGTAATTTTTGGCAGCAATACGGAAGTTATCCAATTCTTTGCCCGATAATTTTTCGTATTTTTGTCCACCTACACGCTTAAAAACTCCAGCTGGTCTTACCTCATAGCGAATCATTATTTCTTGCTGAGTTCCAGTCTGATCTTTCCAACCCTCATACCAGATCCATACATTCTTTTTGTGTTCAAAAAACTCTCTCTGGTGACCAGCCGGAATTGGCCCAAACAGCGTGCCTCCCCACTGAGATTCCAAGTTCATCAAGTCGGCATAAGAAAGACTATTAGAATAGCGTGGAATAACAGTTTTTCTACGCTTTTTAAATAACTTTTTCTTGGTCTTTATTGGCAATTTCTCTCGCGACATTTTTCTATCTCCTCTGAAATTGCGTTAAGCTCTTCGTAAATTTTAACTGATTCTAGGCTAGGTACGAATTTTTCGGTGTCAAAATCAATTGTACTAGATCGCCTAAACGCCGGTACTGTTGAATTTGAAAAGTTTTTCCGCATTTTTCGTCGTTTCCCTTTCTATAATGTCAAAATCTACGGCTAACTTATCAGATAACCACTGGGCTATCTCATAAATATAACCACATTCATTAATTATACCACGAAATGGCACTGGAGTCAAGAAAGGCGCATCCGTCTCGAGCAAAATTCTATCAAGTGGAGGGGTCGGCAAGGTAGAATAAGTCGCCATTCCATTCACTCCAACATAAAAATCTGTTTCGTTAAGAATCCGTTTTAAATTTTTCTTATTGTCAGAGAAAGAATGTACTACCCCACGAATCTTAGAGAAATTCGAAATCACTGGGAAAAAATCATCAAATGCTTCTCGCACATGAAAAGATACGGGTAAACCATTGTCAGACGCTAGCTGCAACATCTCTTCGAACAGGCGAATCTGTGCCTCCCGATCGTATCCCTCGTAATGGTAATCCAGCCCTACCTCACCGATTGCCACAGGGGAAACATCCATTTTAAAGCCGCGTCCGGCTACTATTAATTCTCGTACTGCCCCTTCGGGGTGAATGCCATAGGTCCAATATACGTTATTATGAGTCGAGGCGAAATCACGCGCGTTCAAAGAATCTTCGTGTGAGGTGCCAATACAAATAATTCTCTGTACATTTTTTTCGTGTGCTCTTTTTAGTATCTCTTCCGCCTGCTTTGCAGTAAAAAATTCTCTATCGTGCAGATGACAATGTGTATCAATCAACATATCTTTATTTTATCACATAAAGTTTTAAAAAATCCCCGAGATAAACTTCGGGGATTTTAGGATTTAGGTGGCAACATATTTTAGCTCTACTGGCAAATATTCTCCAGGATAGTCTTTTAAAAAAAAGGTCCAGAAAGTACATAAATTGTCTATATTCACCAGTTGGTGCAAAATCAGAGCAACATGCGCATTTCGACAATTGAACTAACGACAAATCGTAATACTCTCTTCTGATCGAGCGATACAAAGATAGCCATGGCATGATGTAAGAAGTTTTGCGATCGTGACACAGCCTATAAAGCCTTTGGCTTATGGGCATCTGCCAGAAATAGTTGTAGTCGTAAGTGCGATAAACAATCGATTTGCAGGCGTCTACATGTACTATTCTTGGTATACAAAATTCACTATCAAACCAGGCGAAATCTATCGCAAAAGGTACTCCATCTTCTTCAAATTCAACCCATGCGTGATTGCAACGCTCGTGTGTGATATGACGATATTCTCCTGTTCCTAACACCAATCTAGCAGTGGAATTACCCTTTAGTAGCATCATCGCAATGGCCGCCGCTTCATAGCAAAGACCGTATTTGGTAAAATTATACATATCCACCAAAAAGCGGTGCTTTACTATGTCAAAAATGTTCACTCCATCGATATATAGTTTTTCCGCAGCTGTAGCTACTCGCATAATTGCTTTGCCAAACTGGGTATTTATTTCTGTAAGATATTCTGGAATTTGATAATGTCTTTCTTCAAAATCTCTTGAAAAATTCAAAAACCTCACCACCTTTCTATTAAAAAACGCCACCCTATCTATATATTATAGTATATTTTGCTAATTTTGTCTATTTTCACGCTTGCGTTTAATTGGGTCGAGCTGGCGCTTGCGGAGCCTAAGTGATTTAGGCGTGACTTCGAGAAGTTCATCGTCAAGCAGAAAATCAAGACATTGTTCCAAAGACAATTGTGTGTAAGGTGTGAGCTGAATTGCTCCATCCGATGCGTGAGTTCGCATATTTGTGAGTTGTTTTTCTCGGCAGACGTTAAAATCGAGATCTTCTTTTTTGTTGGAAAGCCCCACAATCATTCCTTGATAGACCGGCACTTGCGGAGGAATATATAAGACGCCACGCGCTTGAGCTGCATCTAGGGCGTAAGCCGTCGAGACTCCGTCCTCAGAAGCAATCAAGGCACCGTTTCTTTCTGGACGATACTTGGCGTCTACTGGTCGATATCCTGAAGGAATCGAAGACATAATCACCGTACCTTTAGTGGCAGTGAGAAGATTATTGCGAAGCCCGATTAAAGCTGCTGTCGAAATCTCATAAACAAATCTCGTAGAGCCCGAAGTGGTGATTTCTTGAGATTTTAGCTCTGCTTTTCTGATGCCGAGTTCTTGCGAAACGGCCCCTACAAACTCCGGCGAGACTTCAATAGTGAGAGATTCGATTGGCTCGGATTTTACTCCGTCGATTTCACGATAAACCACCTCAGGTCGGCCCGCTTCTAGCTCATAACCTTCCCGTCTCATCGTCTCGATCAAAACAGATAAATGCAGCTCGCCTCGCCCCGATACTTTATAACCTAAGCCGTCCGGTTGAATTTTTAAAGCGATATTAGTTTCGAGCTCTTTCTCGAGTCTCTCTGCAATTTGCCGTGAAGTCGTAAATTCGCCTTCACGCCCCTTTAGAGGAGAAGTGTTTGGACCAATATAGATAGAAAGAGTTGGTGCTTCAAGCTCAATCGTAGGTAGCGCCTCCGGGTTGTCACCAGTGGCGATTGTGTCACCAATATTGGCTTCCGATACACCAGCAATTGCCACGATATCACCTGCAATTGCTTCGTTCACTTCCTCTTTACCGAGCCCTTTATAAGTAAACAAGCTATCAATCTTACCATTTTTGACGCCACTATTTCCAAGTACTTTGACGCTCTGACCTTTTTTGAGTTTGCCTCTAAAAATCTTACCGATACAATATTTACCAAGATAATTATCCGCTGCCAGCGCCGCTACCAAAAGTTGTGCTGAGGCGTGATCAGGGTCTACTGATGGTGCTGGGATATCGTTAATGATTGATTCAAAAATCACATGTAGATCATCGTCTAGATCGGTAGTTTTACCGGCTTTACCTTCTCGCGCGATTGCGTAATAAACTGGATAGAATAATTGCGATTCGTCCGTCGCGAGCTCCAAAAATAAACTCTCTACTTCGGATAGTACTTCATTGATTCTTGCGGCTGGCTTGTCGATCTTATTAATTACCACCACTGGTTTTAGTCCTAGGTCGAGAGCTTTAGAAAGTACAAATTTGGTTTGCGGCATTGGGCCTTCCTGCGCATCTACAATCAGGATTACTCCATCGGCCATATTAAGTGTCCGCTCTACTTCGCCAGAGAAATCTGCGTGCCCAGGCGTATCGATGATATTAATTTTATACCCATTATAATATACACAGGTCTGCTTGGCAGTAATTGTAATTCCCCGCTCATGCTCTTGATCCATCGAATCCATAATGAGGGTCTGTTGCATTTCTGCTTGATTATCGCGAAAAGTATGAGATTGCTTCAAAAGTCCATCCACGAGCGTAGTTTTGCCGTGGTCTACGTGCGCAATAATTGCCACATTTCGAATCATATCTTTGTTTAAAACCATAGAGACGATTATACCATACATTGACAAAATATTCAATATGTGATATAATGGTATTATATGGCAAAAAACACAAACTACAACAAAATCTACGAACCTGAGCGTTGTTGGGTCGGCGACCAGCACAAAATTTGCTACGCCACCAGAGAAGAAGCCGAGGCTGCCGCTCGCGTCGCCGAATATGACCATCATCTCAAGACCAAACTAGGCGTCTATAAATGCGAATACGGCGATCACTGGCATCTTACCGCCTCCCAGTGTTAGGGGCTTTTGGAATCACTAAATCTCCACGCCCGACATTTGAAGCACTCGAAATATTCAAATTGACACCTCGGCCTCGTCTAGTTTCATTTAAAGGTACTAGTGTGACCGTGTTTTTTCTGGCAAAATCTAGATCATTCAGAACAATTTCATTTTCTTCCGTCACTCCAAGTACAAAATCGTTCAAGGCTACTAGGGTCTTTGTACCCGTATTATTCCATTTTATTTGTATGCTCGTTTCTGAGATTTTTTCAAAATCGCTACTGGTAATTTCTGGCAAATCTGTGGTATCTACGTCGAAATCCTCCACTCGCGGTAGACTATCGTATCTAGAAATAATCGTAGACGTCAAGGCCGAGAGATCGGAAGTTGACGACACTACTTTTCCGTCCGTCGCTGTCGCTAGGGCCTGATACGAACCCATCACGCCACTCGGCACCACAAAATAAAAATTGACTGGATCGATTTTTTTACTCAGGTTCACCAAATCATCAAAAGTTGTGCCATCGAGGTCTGGGCTATGATAGGATGCGTCGGTCAAGACCACCACGGATTTGGTTGAACCATATTTCCAGTCTAGTCTCTGCATCATTTTGAGCCCTGCTGAAAGTAGCGACTCCGGTGTATCTCCTCCTCCGCTTACGGTAATCTCGTTAAGCTTAGCCTGGAAATTTTCGGGCGTACAAGTTTCAAAATTACATCGTTCCCTCGGTTTGTATCTATCTGCCACATCGCGATAATCATAAAGTGCCACCCTGCCGTCGTTTTCAAAAGTTTGCTTTGCTAGATTCAAAGCTTCATTTTTGTATTGAGAAATCAGTCCACTCATCGACCCAGTCGAATCAATCAAAATCGCCGTATCATGAAGCGACACATAGCTATTTTTAATTCCAAAAGCGGATACGATTTTGTCGAAAATTAGCTTAGACGCATCCGCATATAATCCGTCCGAGACATACGAAGTATGACTCTTGATACTTAGATGTGTCGAACAAAAAATATCTGTATGGTTGCACCAGGTTCCCATTTTGTCTACCAGGGCTTCTGGTTGATACGGTCGATACGATCCTAGCATTCCTTCGTACACTCGGCAGTCCGGCACGTAAATTCGGTAGTTAGAGAGATTGGCGCCTCTGCAAGCCTCCGGCATCACACCAGAACCTTCCGGAAGATAGATTTTTGGATCACCAAAAGTTGCTGCATAAATAATTCGATCTGCTGGCAATCGCGGCGCTGCTTTTGATATTACCATCGCCCCTTGCGAATATCCGGCCACTACAAATTTCGTGTCCGGACAACTAGCGCTGTCAATCTCGCGCACTAGTTTTTCGGCTCCTATGTCTATGCTTGCGCCGAATTCATAGGCGTCACCTCGTCCTACAAAAGTAGTTAGAAGTGTCCAGATATTTCCTACATCGATTGCCGGATAATCCAAATCCAAAAACTCGTATTCAAGGTCCGTCAATTTTAGTTTGCTCTCCAGTTCCGACCTAAAGGTTAGATAATTTTGATCTACCCACCTTTTTTCTCCCGACCCTCTAGCAAAAATCATTTTTACATCCGGACAACTTATCGCGCTAACTGATTTTTCTCTAAAAGCCACCGCTGGTACCAGTAGATTTATGGTTAGTATTGTTGCCACCCATAGACCGATTTTTTTCGGCATGAATCTCCTTTCTGTTTAGTTTGAAAATTATAGTCATATCTCGCTCAAAAAATCAACCCCCCACTAAAAAAACCTTGCTTTTTTAAAAGAACTTATGGTATAATGATAACAATCAGGAGGCTATATAGTGGTTAATATTAATAAATATCACAAGAGAAAAATAGGATATGTAACAATGCTACCAATTATTCTATTGATGCTACTAGTTTTGTCTCCAGCGCCAGCTAGCTATTCTGCCTCTACCGGTAGCGCCGAACTTCAGGCTACGGTTAATCCTGATATGAGTATTACAGTTACGCCAGATAATTTTACACTCGATTTGAATCCTATCAACGAGAATTTTGAATCCCAAGACATAACGACTAGTGTTACTACTAATAGTCCAAACGGTTACAATTTGTACGTCTATTCCGATAGCACAAGTCTAGTCAACCAACAATACAACGACGCTACTATAGAGACATTACCTAGCACCGATACTGGGTATAGTGAGAGCGATTTCCCTACCGATAGGTGGGGATATAAGGCGGGTACCGAAAATTATTTCCCGTTCGTATCTGGGGCCATTGTCGACACTGCCAGTGGTCCAGTTGATGAAGCGACTTCTACGGTTACTTTTGGAGCCAAAGCCAGCTATGCCAGTACCGCAGGAAATTATAATTTGGTATTAAATTTTAAAATCGTAGCGATCATGTCTACGTAATAGAAAGGGGAATAATGACTAAATGTAAAATGACTCACGAATATAGATATATATATATATATATATTCGCGGCGCTAATAGTGCCTCTTATGGTCAGCAGCCATGCGGCCTGGGCAAATTCATCCGGCAACGCAGAAATTACTGCTCAGATAAATAGTATTGCTCTAGACGTGACGATTCCGGACAATTCTGTGCTTTTAAATTTGGATTCTACCGCTTCTCTAGAAACTGCAGATCTCTCGGCTTATGTCACTACTACTGCTCCGTACGGATATACGCTACTTATGACTGGCTGAATTCTAGTTCCAATTGCGACCCTTTCTAAATTGCTTGAGTATGCCTTTTTGTCTAGCTACCCACTGTGGACTATGCCAGTCTAATCGTTTTCTAGGTCTATTATTAATCTCCCAGACAGCATTGTCAATATCT
>JAFWMK010000003.1 GCA_017545585.1 Candidatus Saccharimonadota bacterium | reverse complement strand
GGTGAAACAGATAAAGAACAGAGAAGCACTACCTGTTTAACAGGGGGAATTGATGATTATCCGATTAACAGGGGAATTATAGAGATAAAAAAGGCAGGGTTTACTTCCCTGCCTTTTTTGATTACGCATTTTGCTGTGGTGACTGTTGAGGTTTTTTCTTGTAATGACGTCCGTAGCTATAACGCTTATGATTATTGCGAGAACGCTGGTGGGCTTTCTTCGCTATATCACTAGGTGATTTATCAGGCTTTTTACTTGATTCTACAGTAGTTTTTTCATCGCTGGCAGATTGTTTTGTAGCTCCATCCTCGGCGGCAGCTTCTGCTACTAGACGACCGAGGTCTTTTAGTCCTGGACGGTCAGTCTTGTCTTCGGCGGTATTAGGTGAGATCTTTAATTTCTTGAAATCATCCTTTGGTGTTGGCTGGAAAATTTTAGCAGAAGATTTGGACGGTTTATCGGATTGGAAGGCGAAATCTGCCTTTGTAATAGCGGTAGTTCCCTGTCCTTGATTAGTTTGCCCTGCCATGCCTGCTTCCCTGCCAGAGTCAGATAGAATTTGCTTGTATTTCTCTGCCTGTTCGATAGTTTCTTGGATCTCCGCTTCTACATCCGTACGAGAACGGGAGTATTTCTCTCTAGAAGAAGCAATAATTGCATCGAAATTATCTTTTGGAGTGTTTGGAATAGAGAGGGTAGTAGCAGAGAAAGCAGGTACCTTTTCTCCGTTAATAATCATAGAAATTACAAAATTACGGTTGTTCATCTGAAGTAAATCTTGCGCTTCAAAGGTTGGTTCAAATTGTTTGACGAGGAGTGGCGCATCGTCAGCAGAAACACGGAAAGAAATAGTTGTACCGACGTTACCAAAGACTGCATCGCGTACGGAATCGGTCATCTGGGAGATGTATTGGTTGGCTACGGTGAGATTGAGGCCATATTTGCGTGCCTCAGATAGAATTACAGCAAAGGAATCAGTGGCAAAGTTCTGGAACTCATCTACATAGAGATAGAACGGGCGACGATCAGCTACATCTGGAATATCGGAGCGACTCATGGCAGCAAGCTGAACTTTGGTTACTAGGAAGGCACCGAGAATGCCGGCATTATCTTCTCCGATTAGGCCTTTGGATAGATTAACTACTAAGATTTTACCTTCGTCCATAATACGACGGACATCGAAGCTGGACTTTGGCTGGCCAATGATATTACGGATAATTGGATTAGCAGTAAAGGCACCGACCTTATTAAGCACAGGGGCGATACTTTCATTGACTTGCTTTTCATTCCATTGGCCGAACTCGTGTTTCCAGAATTGTAATACTGTTACGTCCTTACAATAGTTCAGAGTCTCTTTGCGGAATTCTTTATCTGTTAGCATACGAGAAATATCAAGTAGGGTAGTCTCTGGACGGTCTAGGAGGGCTAGTAAGGTATAGCGGAGGATATGCTCGAGGCGAGGACCCCAGGAATCGCCGAACATCCGTTTGAGCACGCCAATCACTTCTGAACAGACATTAGGTTTGCGTGATGGATCAGTGATCTCCAAAGGATTAAAGGCAACTGGATATTCCGTATCAGCTGGATTAAAATAAATTACGTCTTTAATACGTTTTTCTGGCACAAAACGGAGGTTATTGATAGCAAAATCGCCATGTGGGTCAATAATACAGTAGCCCTGATCGTAGAAGATGTCAGAGAGAGCAAAGAGTTCTAGCATACCACTTTTCCCTGCTCCAGTCTGGCCGATGATATAGACATGACGTGAACGATCGCGACGAAGCATGCCAAATTGGTGGTTGATACCACGGAAATTAGTTAGGCCAAAGGCGGAAATATCCCTATCATGCTCTGCATTACCAGTGATAAGCGGAAGTTGTGCAGGTGGTTCTGCGGTCTTGCTGGTAGCCCAGACGATATTTGGTGTCTCTACAGAAGTGTGTGGTAAGTGATAGACAGAGGCGAGCTCGGAAATATTGAGGATGAAACCATGGTCGGTGAATTGACGGAGCTTATAAGCGTCCAGAGCACCTTTATCAAAAGTGCCACCCGTGCCAGTGAAACCATTGAGATTAGTGGAATTATATTGCTTAAATGTGCCGACTAGAGCTTGCATATTGAGCTTGGCATCAGTTTGGTCATTGCCGAGGTAGGCTAAACGAATCTTTACTTCATAGCCGAGCTTGGTGGCTTTTTCTTCTGCTTTTTCTACTTGAGTTTTGGCGCGTTCAGAAAGTTCCACTTTGACTGGTTCACCATTTGGTCCACTCTGAGGCGGACGAAAGAGTGCGCCGAATGCCGTAATTATCCAGACCCAGTCTATGCCGAGGAAACGGAATGATTTCTGGCCGGATTTGACTTGCTTGACCCATTTATCGGTAGTGGCTTTGTGCCAATCGTCTGGAATTGGACGAGTGAGGATTTGTATCCAGAGCTCTTCGCTATTGTCTGGGTTGAGCTTCGCTAGGGTTCCAGTGATACCAGCTAGGGGGTCTACTTCAAAATTTTCGAAAGTTTTAATCGGTAAGACTTCATTCTCTGTTAGAATTATCTCCGAAGAATAGACCACTGGGTAATCTTTGCGCTTATCAACATAATCTTCTTTTACTTTATGAATCTGAACAGTAGGATACTGAGCATAAATTTGTCCTTCAACGAAGCTTTGTAGAACTTTGGGCGTCCAGACATAAAAACGAATCTGACCACCAGTAGAAACGATTTCAAAAGAGAGATGTTCTTGCACGCCACCGGAGTTTTTTAATTCCATTTTGTCACGCAAGATACCATGTAAGCTAGCAAAAAGTTGTTCCGCGGCCAATTCCTTTTTATCGTTGGTGCGTGGAATTTCTAGCATCAAAAGTACCGCATCTACATTCAGGACTTTTAGGCGATTAATCTTTTTGTAATTGCGATAAGTCAAAAAACCCAAGACAGCCACAATCGGTATCCAGACAATCGGCATTAAAATAAAGTGAATGATATTTGCTAGCATACTATGTAGTATTATTTTAGCATAAAAAGATTGAAATTGCTAGATTATTTTGTTTCATCGGCAAGTTCATATGCATTCTTGTCGACTTTTTTGAAATATTTCTTGTTCTGCAAATTTAATAAAATGGTAGTTTCTTTTACTTTGCGAGCGCGGAGGACTTGTTTGACAATTTCTTCGCGTGTGAGTGGCTTGTTTGCTTTTCTCAAAATACCACAGATAATATCAGATACAGTTCCCTTCTTGTATCCCCAGGCATCTAAAGCATAAATACCACGACCAATCAAAACGAAGCGGTCATCTTTAATCAGCTCATTGTGAATTGCTTGGATAGTGACATTCTTTCTCTTGAAATCTGATGCGGAAATAGCCTTGGCAATATCAGCGAAATGCATTGGCTCTTTCTTAGTTTCTAATACTACGAAAATCTTATCGCGAATATTCCTTGGGTTGACAGTCGGCCATTTGGCTAGACCCCAGAGGCCGTTCAGGGTAGAAAGTTGTTTAGAGATGGATGCAATAGCGACAATATGTGATGGGTGTTCGTAAGTTAGTTTCGCATCCAATTCTTCGATAGTCATTGGTTTTTTGTTTTCTTTAATAACGGAGACGATTTCGTCGGCTTTTTTCTTAACCTTGGCAGCGTCACCGTATTCGGCAATACCAATGGCGGAGTAATAGTGATCGTTCTCGTCAATTACGGTTAATTGAGAAGAAATTTCGCCAATAAAAGAAAGTTCTGCCCTTTCGGCGGCGGTGGCAGTACGACCATAAACCTTATCAGCGAGGGTGGAAACGCGAGCGATGCGGCCAGTCTCTGTGAGGTTGCGGATGATAACCTTTTCAGCGGCGGCTAGCTCTGGGATTTCTCCTTCCTCTGAGCAAACACGTAAGCGGACGAGAATTGCTTTTTCTAGCTGCCTCACGCGTTCCCGTGTGATAGACAACATATCACCGATTTGTTCAAGAGTTTCTTTCTGCCCGTTTAGTCCAAAGCGACGAGAAATAATCTCTTTTTCGCGGTCTTGTTCAATGATATTCAGACTTCCTTTGATCGCTTTTGCGATTGCATCCGCATTTTGGTCCATTAAAATATTTCCCTTTTCTCACCCCTATTACTGGTATTCATTTAGCTTATGATATCATATTTTCTACTAAATGTCAACTTAATATTTTTAACTTTCTATGTATATTGTATCATATTTTTTACAATGTCAACAATTTATTATTTTTTAGTTTTAAAAAAGTGGGAAATATGCTAAATGTTTATGCTTATTTACTACTTTTACGGCTTTTGGTAGCGCGTTTTTTGGTAGTGCTTTTGGCGCTTTTAGCGCGGCGACGTGGTGCATGACGGGCGGATTTTGGTTTTTCGGCTAGGATTTTTTCTGCCTCTTCTTTTGTTAGTTTCTTTGGATCAATTTCTTTTGGAATTTTAGCATTGTTGCGGCGGCCTGGGCCTTTGACGTAAGGACCATAAGCACCAATAATAATCATAACATCACCCCAGTCAGCAATGATTGAATCTATTTTCTTTTGATAAATCGGTTCAGCATCATCTAGTGTGATAGTGTAAGGATCGTAATCCTTGATTGGTATGTTGTATTTGCCAGCTTTGAGATATGGCCCAAACGGCCCGGAAGAGGCAATAATTTCTGTCCCATCCGCGGCTTTGCCTAATTTACGTGGCAAAGCAGGAAGTTTTAGCTGTTCTATTGCTTGTTCCAGAGTAATATTCTTAACATTTACACCATCTGGTAGTGGCGCAAAACGTGGTTTTTCTCCAGATTCTTTCTCATTTTCTCCCAATTGGATAAATCCACCGTTTTTACCAACCTTTGCATAAATATTCTTTCCTGTTTCTGGATCTACGCCAAGAGAATTAGCATTATTATAACGTGCGATATCAGCGGAACCTTTGACTAACTTAGAGAATGGGGTATAAAAATCCTTTAGCATCTTTACTTTTTCCAGTTTTTGTTCGGCAATTTTGTCTAGCTTCCCTTCCACGTCAGCGGTAAAGCCATAATCTACGATTTTGTCAAAATGCTCAGTTAGGAAATCAGAAACTAGCTCACCAACAGGGGTAGGAAGTAATTTGCCTTTGAGGGAGCCGGTTTTCTCCGAAACCTGTTTTTCCAGAATATCAGTGCTATTCTCTAATATTAATTCAGTAACTTCGCGCTCTAAGCCTTCGCTCTCACCTTTTACTACATATCCACGCGCTTGAATAGCGGACATAATAGAGGCGTAAGTGGATGGGCGACCAATGCCGAGCTCTTCCAGTTTCTTCACTAGAGAGCCTTCAGTATAACGAGCTGGTGGACGTTCAAAAGTCTCATGCGCGATAATCCTCTCCGCATCACATTTGTCGCCAACTTTCAGATCTGGTAAAGTAGTCTCTTTAGAATTGCCATAAACTTTTAAGAAACCGTCAAAGATAATTACCTCACCCTTGGCGGAAAAAGTATTTTTTGGCGCAGTGTCGGGCGTGAGTTTGATTGTGGTGCGATTAACACGAGCATTTGCCATTTGGGTGGCCAGGGTGCGGGAACGGATTAACTTATAAAGTTTTTGCTCATAAGTATTGCTCCCAGCTTCTTCTACCTCTATATGTGTTGGGCGAATAGCCTCATGTGCTTCCTGAGCGCCAGCGGATTTTGTCTTGAAATGTCTAATTTGGAGGTAATTTTTGCCGTATTTCCCCTCAATATATTTGGCGATAGCATTGAGGGCTTGACTAGAGAGATTAAGAGAATCTGTACGATGATAAGTAATGTGACCAGCTTGGTATAACCCTTGGGCGGCGCGCATAGTAGTAGATGACGAGAAGCCTAGCCGACTATTAGCCTCTATCTGTAAAGCAGCAGTAGCAAAAGGTACTGGATTAGCCTTCTTTCCCTCGGTCTGATCAACGGCAGAAACGGTATATTTGGCCCCTTTTAGGCTTTCTAAGAGCTGCTTAGCCTTGTCTGCCGTATTTGGGCTTTCTCCATCCAATGTGGCTAAGAACGCCTCCTGAGAGCCTTTTCCGCCACCTTCTGTAAACTCGCCAGTTACTTTATAAGATGATTTTCCCTGAAATTTCTCTATTTCACGCTCTTTTTCTACGACTAAACGTAGAGCTGGGCTCTGTACACGTCCAGCGGAAATAGCACCAGGTACTTTACGTCGTACCACTCCCGACAAATCATAACCTACCAACATATCGAGCGTTTGGCGAGCTTGCTGGGAGGATACCATGTTCATATCTACTTTGCGTGGGTGTTTGACGGCCTCTTCTAGAGCTGGTTTGGTGATTTCGTGAAAAGTAATACGATTAGTATTATCTGGTAAATCTAACACTTCTATCAAATGCCAAGAAATAGACTCTCCCTCGCGGTCTTCATCGGTTGCGAGCCAGATTGTCTCGGCAGATTTGGCGGCTTTTTTCAGATCGGAAACAATTTTCTTGTGTCCCTCGTCAATTTCATAAGTTACTGCAAAATCTCTGTCCACGTCCACTTTGGTATCCTTGCGGATATGGCCAACAGATGACATGACCTTAAAATCTTTACCTAAGTATTTTTCTATTGTCTTGGCCTTGGCGGGCGACTCTACAATTACCAGATTTTTTGCGCTCATATATTCTATCATACCACACCATGTCAAGCACTAGTATTTTGAGTTGAAAATTATTGCAACAAAAATCCCCTGGTGGGGGTTAGGCATGGGTGGGCTTCGCCTAACCTCCACTAGGGGATCTTTGGTTACCCCATAACGCTTCTTCGTCCAGATACCGGGGAAGCCCCGGAAGCGCGACCCACCTCACACAAATTGGGGCCCGCCGGTTATGGGGATTGCTATGTTCTCAAATTATCTTTCAAAGTGGAGGTAATACTTATAAACTTATAACCTTAAAAGAAATTATAAGTCCGAAAGGATTTAAGAACACGCAACTTTTACCTTCTATTTTTGCAAAAGTATGCTAGAATAGAGGTAGAAATTATGATTTATTTAGGTGCAGTTTAGGGTTTTTACGCCCTAACTATTTTCATTATAGCACACCTGAAAAAATAAGTCAACACTTTTTTAATGTTTTTTATGAAAATCAACGAAATCCCACCCCTGGAACATGATTTTACAGAGGTGTTAAAAACGCTTGCGCTTATTCCAAAAATGTTGTATTTTTATGGAAAATTGCCGGAAAATATGCCAATAATCGGTCGCAAGAAGTGCGTAGCGATTGTCGGTTCGCGTAAAAATACTTCTTATGGTAGAGAAGTGGCCTACCAGGCGGCTTATGAGGCGGCAAAAGCCGGAGCAATAGTAATCTCTGGTTTGGCCTATGGGATAGATTCTATTGCGCATAGAGGTGCTTTGGATGCTGGTGGTATTACGATTGCAGTGCTGGGTACGCCAATTGATGATATTTACCCCAAGGCGCATATTGGGCTGGCGCGGGAAATTACAGAAAAAGGTGGGGCGATTATCTCTGAATATGGCCCTGGAGAGATTTCTCATTCTAAGGGCGAAGTGCAGGCACGGTTTTTGGCGCGCAACCGGATTATTGCCGGGCTATCTGATCTTACCTTGATAACAGAGGCAGCGGATAGAAGTGGTTCACTCAATACTGCTAGTCATGCTCTGGATATTGGCTCTGATTTGATGGCGGTACCTGGAGATATTACTAGACTCACTTCGCGCGGATGTAATAGATTACTGATGCAGGGCGCAATTCCCTACACCGAACCAAATGACCTCTTGGATTTATTGTTCCCAGAAAGATTGATC
>JAFWMK010000002.1 GCA_017545585.1 Candidatus Saccharimonadota bacterium | reverse complement strand
AGGTAGTAGAATCTATGGTAGAAGTGATAGATTCTATTGTACCAATGGTAGTATCACCATCTTTATTTACGAGTTGTTTGGTATCGTCAGTAGCTTTGATGCCTAGTGTGTAGCCTGTATAGTTATTAGTGACTACACCAAAGGAGGCTAGGTCTGAAGCAGATGAAGAGGAGAAGGTACCAGTAGTGTCTTTTGGGGTTAGACTAAGGTTTGCTGAGCCTTTACCAATAGTCATGGTAATATTAGTATTTGATTCTAATGGAGAAGCGGCTTCTGCTTCCATGGCTTTATGGACTATTGGGAAGATGGCAAGGAGAGTGAGGACTATTAGTGATAGGCTAGAAAGAGTACCAGCAATCCGAAGATTGCGGAAATTTCTGATGTATGAAGAAAAACCAGAGGACATCAAAGTGCCTCCGCGTCTAATACCGACTTTTTTTCTGCGCGAGCTATATATATTGGAACGCAATTTATTCACTGCGTTACGTATGACTTGCATTTTTTACACACCTCCTTAATTTTACACACACAACCTATACTGTCTTAATTATACATAAGCTTTTTGGAGTTGGCAAGAGTTTTTTGGCTTAATCTTCTAGAAGTTTGCGAACTAGGGAGGTGATAAGATCTTTTTCGGCGGGATTAGATTCGGCAATTAAAAGAGCAATGGCCGTGAGGGCACGATCACTGATTTTGGTCTCGCCATTTTTGGTGAGATTTTCATCGTTTATGGTGAGAAAGACAATAAAGAGTAGTGAGCCAATACGTTTGTTACCATCATAGAATGGGTGGTCTTTGATAATAAAATACAGGAGATGAGCGGCTTTTTCGGCGATGGTGGGGTAGAGGTCTTCACCGTTGTAACTTTGGTAGATACCTTCGATAGAGCCTTTAAAAGCATCGCTTCTGGGCTTACCAAAAAGATCCCCGCCTTTGACGGATTTTTTGAGGCCCGTGATCATTTCCTCGCAAAATTCTGGAGTGAGCTTCTTCCCTTTTTTGGTTTTTTTATTGAGACTAGAGAGGTCTATAAAGCCGTCGTCATATTCTTTTAGGGTCTTGAAGCTAGTAGAATACTTGGAAATCACCTCGAGCACACTATTGGCTTCGCCAGCATCGAGAGCTTGGTGAGTAATGAGGCGTCTGATTACACCCATCATACCTTCGACTTCTCTTAATTTTTTGCTATCTAGAGATTTTAATCTTCTCTCATTTACTGCAACACCTTTGGTGAGATAGTTACGAAGAACGCTGGTAGCCCAGATACGAAAATCGGTAGCTTTTTTGGAATTGACGCGGTAGCCGACAGAGATGATGGCGTCAAGATTGTAATGCTTCACCCTATAATTCTTGCCGTCTGCGGCAGTTGTCAAGAAATCCTTGACAACTGAATTTTTATCTAGCTCACCTTCTTTAAAGCAGTTATTTATATGCAAACTAATATTTTGTTTAGTAGTACTAAAGAGTTTAGCTATTTGGCCTTGCGTAGCCCAGATAGTTTCTTCCTCTACATCAACATCAAAAATAATTTCGCCTTCAGCTGCTTTATAGATTCCTATCTGATTGCTATTTGTCATATCTGTGATTATATCACACCCTCTTAAGCCTGTGTAAAAATTTAATTAGCACCCGCCATTTCGTCAAACTCTTCCATCGAGGTAATGAGGAGTTCGCGAGGCTTGGTACCATTGACTGGGCCAATGACGCCGAGCTCTTCGAGCCAAACGCCGAGGCCAGAAACATAACCGTGAGATTTTGATAGGTATGTCTGGAGAAGACTGGTAGAGAATTTGCCGTTTTTGAGACAGATTTCGATGGCTTTTCTAACTAGTGGATCCTGCGGGTCGAATTTGCGACCAAGCCCGTCCATGTCGCTAAGACCACCAGCGCCGCCTTTCATAGCAACAGCTTGAGCGATAACCTCGTCGTTGTATTGAGGTGGGCGTTGGCTTCTAAGGAAATCAGTAACTTTCTTAATGTCACTATCTGGGGTCCAAGCGCCCTGAATACGTTCTGGGCCATTGGAAGTTTGCTCGGAAGAAAGGAGCATGTCGCCTTGACCGAGGAGCTTCTCAGCACCGGAAGAATCTAGAATAATACGAGAATCCATGGAGCTCAAGACGCGGAAAGCGATGCGAGATGGGATGTTGCCTTTGATAAGACCGGTGATGACTTTTACTACTGGCTTCTGGGTGGCAAGGACAAGGTGCATACCAGCAGCACGACCAAGCTGAGCGATACGGACAATCAACGGCTCAAGTTCCTTTGAAGCCTGCATCATAAGATCAGACATTTCGTCGATTACGATAACAATATATGGCATTTTATCGTTTCCTTCTTCGTCTTTTTTCTCTTTCATGAGATTGTTGTAATCGTAGATGTTTTTGACACCGGCTTCTTCCATGACAGTGTAACGACGATCCATCTCGCCGGCGGCCCATTTCATGGCAGAAAGAGCTTTGGCGGTATCATTGATAATAGGTGTAAGAAGATGTGGGATATCTTTGTAGACGGCCATTTCTACACGTTTTGGATCGACAATAATGAGGCGCATGTCGGACGGAGAATTGCGATAGAGCAGTGACATAATAAGAGTGTTGGTCATAACAGATTTACCAGAACCAGTAGTACCGGCGATAAGCAGATGGCGCATGTCGGCGAGATCGGCAACGACTGGCTTGCCTGAAATGTCCTTCCCTACGGCAAAGGTAAGCGGGGCTTTGTTGTGGCGCCATTCTTCGGACTCGATCAGCCCACGCAGCGAAACGCCTTCGGCGCGAATATTCGGTACTTCTACACCGATAAGCTGAGTGCCTGGAATCGGGGCCTCGATACGAACGGTTTTGGCGGAAAGTTTGTAGGCAAGCTCTTTGTCGCGAGCGGAGATTTTGGACAAATTGACGCCGCCTGGAGCTTTTAAGGTATACTGAGTAACACGTGGACCGACATTGGCGCCTTTCATCTCGACATCAATGCCAAATTCAGCCAAAGTATTTTGAATAATCATAGCGTTTTGCTGGATATTACCGGCGTCAGCTGGAGATTGCTTTTTGGTAAGAAGGTCGGTCGAAGGCATTTTCCAATCTGGGTCGTCGGCTGCCACAAGCGCAGTAGGCTCTTTTGGCAAATCTTTTTCGACTTCTTTGGCTGGCTTCTTGATGGCAAGATCTTTTGGCCTGCGACGGAGAAAACCACTCTTCTTAGGTGCCCTATCAGAAATTTCTGGAAGACCAGAATTGACTTTGATTTCGAGCTGGCCTTTTTCATCTTTTTCGTCATCTGCTTCTTTGGCGGATTTTTTATTGGTTTTGGTGATATTTTTGGCATTTCTAAAGAACGCGGCTGGAGATAGCTGGAGAATGAAAGCGAGGGTGATAAACATTAATATAATATAAATAACAATTACGAAGCCCCGATCTAGGACCTGAGTCATGATGCCATCTAGCCAATTGCCAACAATACCACCATTATTCCAAATAGCGCCGACGCCAGAGATCCAAAGAAGCATCAAAATACTAAAAATATAAACTGGAATAGCGACACGGTTGGTATCGGAACGAAAAATCTTAACAGCAAGATAAACAAGAAGCGCTGGAATGAAATAAGTTGCAAGGCCGATACCTTGTAGCAAAATTTTGTGAGTATTATTTAAGAACGAACCGCCATGATCAAACCAGGTAATGACAAAAAAGAGCGAAAGAGCAATCATAAGAACAGCTAAAATCTGATGCCAAAAACCGCCTGGAAGCTCATATTCGGCGTTGATTTCTTTTTCGGCGGCCTTTTTGGACGGCTTCCTTTTGGTAGTCCTGGAAGTAGTACGGGATGGTTTTCTGGTGGTTTTTCTTCTTGATCCTGGCATGATACTCTTATTATAGCATAAAAGAAAAAGGCTGCCTATGGCAGCCTTTATAGGTTTGTTATTCTTGATCATGCATCTTTTTGATAATTTCATCATTGAAAGAAACGCCATTATTGACATCTCCTTCGGGATGGGCGCCAAAATCATAGTCTTTGCCTGGGAAGAGGGCGTTTAAGACAATGCCAACGATTGCAGCTAATGCCAAGGATGTGAGCGTAATGGGCGTACCACCAACGGTAAAAGTAACTCCACTAGTAAAGCCTAGCCCCACCACCATGATAGCCGCTAATACAACAAGGTTGCGAGGAATGGTGAGATCTACATGATTTTCTACAAGATTGCGGATGCCAATAGCAGAAATCATGCCGTAAAGCACAAGGCTAATACCACCGATGATAGCGGTAGGCATGGTGCCAAAAACACTGGAGAGTTTGGGGATAAACCCAAGCACGATGGCATAGCAAGCCGCCAACCTTATCACTGCGGGATCGTAGACTTTCGATAGCGCGAGAACACCGGTATTCTCGCCGTAGGTAGTGTTGGCAGGGCCGCCGACAAAACCAGCAAGAGCTGTAGCTAGGCCATCGCCGATAAGTGTACGATGAAGGCCAGGCTTTTCGACGAAATTCTCACCGACCGTAGCACTGATTGCGCTGATATCTCCGATATGCTCCATCATGGTAGCAATAGCGATTGGAGCCATTACCAAAATGGCCGAGATATCAAATTTGGCGAACATGATAGGCGGCAAGCCAAACCAACTGGAGCTACCGATGGCGGCGGCGTCGATAATGGCGCTGCCGTCAGCATTAGTAAAGCCCATCGCCTGCATCGCTAGTGCAATTAGATAGGAAGCGACTACACCAATTAAAATCGGGATGATCTTGATCATTCCCTTTCCCCAGATGTTGCACACGACCACAATACCAGCTGCAATAAGTGCCAGAGGCCAATTGACAGAACAATTAGCAATAGCAGACGGCGCTAAGTTTAAACCGATGCAGATAATCATCGGTCCAGTGACTACAGGTGGCAAAAAGCGCATGACTTTTTTTACTCCGACAGCTTTGAATAAAGCTGCTAAAATGAAGTATAAAAGCCCTGCCACAACAATACCGCCGCAAGCATAAGGGAGTTTCTCGCCATACGACATATTCGAAAAACGCCCTTGACTGAGCTCCGCAATAGCAGCAAAGCCGCCCAGAAAAGCAAAACTAGAGCCAAGAAATGCAGGCACATTACCTTTGGTAATGGCATGGAATAATAGAGTGCCGACGCCGGCGCAGACCAAAGTAGTCTGAACCGAAAGTCCTTCGCCATGAAAATACCCGTTGACCAAAATAGGAACCAGGACGGTTGCGCCAAACATAGCGAACATGTGCTGCAGGCCCAAAATAGTTTTCTGACTGGACGACATCTTAGATATCCCGATGGTAGGCTTGACGGAAGCCCCTGAATTTACTTTGTTCTCCATAGTCTTACCCCCTTTTCTGGAAAATTTGCCCTTTGATAACAAACCTATTTTGAAAGGAACCAGGAGCTTCCCACCCTGGCTCTACAAAAATAGAGCGCCCAACTCTTGGGATATATTATAACATACTTTTAAAAATCACGGAAGTGTGGTAGAATAAAGGTAACGTTGGACCGTCGCCAAGCGGTAAGGCACTGGGTTTTGGTCCCAGCATTCGCAGGTTCGAATCCTGCCGGTCCAGCCACATGCTGGACGCATGCACAAAAAAGCAGATTCGTTCTGACGAATCGAATCCTGCCGGTCCAGCCATTTTTTGTTGGCACAAAAAACGCAAAAATTAAGGATTCGTTCTGGCGAATCGAATCCTGCCGGTCCAGCCATTTTTTGTTGTTGTAAAAAATACATCAAAAACCTGCACAATTTGGCAATTTTATTGTATTTTTCATTCCAATTATGCTAAAATATAAGTATGCGAGTGTGGAGGTTATTCCCTTGAAAGGGAATAAAAAATTATTATTTTGCATAATATCCACATTCTTGAGCCTGTTGTTTTCTGGACGGGCAGTTTTTGCTGCCGAAGAAATAACCGTTACAATCTCTACTGACACTGTGGATGTCACTACAGCACCAGGATTTTTCATTGCCGGAAGTCAGACGGTCACGATCTCCACTACCAATCCTAGCGGCTATAACGGTTTCCTGACAACACTCGGTACCGGTACGGCGTTGGTCGACCAAAACAACAACGCCCACACGATTCCGACCTTTACCTTACCTAGTGGAGCCTCGAGCCTACCGGCGGGCAATACGGGCTACGGCTATGGCTATAGTATAGACAGCGGTGCAAACTACTTCCCTGTTCCGGACCCATCTGGAGAAGGCGATAGAATATTCAGCAATGATACTTCGGGTACGAATACCCATTCTCTCACTTTTGGCCTAAAACCACCTACTAATACTCATGCCGGCGTTTATAGAAAGGATTTTGCTATTACAGTGGTCGCGAGCGGCATCATTCCGTGCTCGCCTGACACTATTTGTTATCATGGCAATGGCGATGACGGTACTGGTACAATGGAAGATCAGGCTGTTACATCAAACACGAACACAATGCTT
>JAFWMK010000001.1 GCA_017545585.1 Candidatus Saccharimonadota bacterium | reverse complement strand
TAGTATTATTCTCTTTTCTAGGGTAAAATGTGTATAGGACATCTGTGTTCTCCTTTGTATAATTAATTGTTGTTTCAAAAACTATTATACTAGGCACAGATGTCTTTTTGTATTTAAGACTTATCCACAATATAATTTATCTGTTAACGCTTATTTTGTTGCACTTGGAGTTGGAACTTAGCTGGTATTTGTTTGGTTTGTGATTATGGTATAATAAAAGTATGAGAACAAAAACTAAAATCACGTTTTTTAGGATTGTGATTTTTGTGTTTTTGGGACTTTTTTGTGGTTTGACAGCGGTGCCTGCCGAGGCTAAAAAATCAGTAATTACGGACAAATTGATTGATAAATATGATAATTATCAGATTTATTTTTATAATGCTGAGCAGTGTGAGCCTGGGACTACAACGCCGGGTACGCCAATTGATTTGGACCCAGACGGGATCCCTATCCCGGAAGGGGAAAAATGGAATGGTTCGTGTACTCCTATGACAACGGAGCGTATTAACTGGATTTCGACTCAGATTTCAGATATTCAAGCGGCTGCGAGTGAAAATGGAATTCCTTGGGAGCTGGTGCCGGCACAAGTTTTTAAAGAATCTGGTGGTGGAAAACATGAGCCTATTTGTGGCGGTGTAAAATCGTATAATCCGCTTGGTCTTAAGGCGAAAGCTGGGATGAGGTCTTGTGGTGAATTTGCGGTGTTTAATAACTATAAAGAAGCTTATAATTATTACATGAATAGTATATACCCGATTAGGGCATTAAAAAATAAATATCCAAACAATCCATATGCCGCAGTTGCATTTATACAGTATGGCACATCTCCGGTTTACGCTTCTTGTGATAGCGAAAGATACCCTGAGTGTGTAGGGCATATGGGGGAACCAACGCCGAGGTATGTACAAGATGTATCTAGTATTATTTGTGGCCTTCAAAAATGGGCAAAATCACAAGGAATAGCAATTTCTCCGGTAACTTGGGAAAATTATACTGGCGGTAATAGTAATCCTGGCGGCGGCTCTGGCGGTGGCTCTGGTGAAGGAGGTGCGATCTACTGCAATAAGGAAGGCGAAAAAACAGATCCTACGCCAGAACCAAATCCAAATTTGTCTAGCTTGGAGGATTACGTAAAAGCATGGGTTTGGCCAAACTTTAGAGGATATGGTTTTACAGAAAGAATGCCGGCGTATGCAGAATACATAGATAATATTGCATCCTATACCGGCGGTTCTTGTTCGGACGGAACTAAAGGAGTGGACTGTGGGGCGTTCGTGTCAAATATTATAAAAGCTAGTGGATGGGACACGAATTACAGTACGTGTAATACGAGTTGTCAACATAACTATCTTTCCAACAACTGGAATGAGGTCGATGCTGGTTCACTCCAATTGGGCGATGTGGGATACATCGAGGGACATGTTATATTATATATAGGTGATATTCCTGGATTTTCCTATACGACAGTTTCTGCATCTCTTTGTAGTGGTGAACATGCGCATTCGCCAATGGCAACCAACAACTCACTAAATAGATATACTTGGTATAGAAAGATGTAAGATGAAAAGTTTTTGGACAAATTTAAAGAAATGGCAAAAAATCGGAATAGTTTTTGGGACTTTTTTGGTTGTTGGGATAGTAGCACTGGCCGTAATGTTTGTGCTTGTTTCTGACCCAAAAGTGAAGATAAGTTTTGATACGTCCGTAAAAATACCGGGCAGTGACATGACTAATATACGTAAGATTTTGGTGGGGGTAATTCGTGATAATACAGAAGATTTTGACAGCAGTATAACTTATTATGGTAATGCGAGAAATTATGACGAAAGTACCGATAATGATTCGTCCACGGCGACGTTTATTGTGGATTTTGATGAGATTCGTGAATCTTATAAAGTGAATGTAAAATGGCCGAATTCAAATGATGGGTCGCCGAATGTGATTGTAAGCTGTCCGCTTTTCGAGAGTAAATATCCAGAAACTCCTTGTACTACTGACGTAAATTCGTCTACTAATATTATTAGCTATTTGCCATATACCGGGAAATTGCCATCTGGAGTTGAATATAAAATATTAGCAAAATACAACGTTGGTGATCTGTATTTAGAAGTACATGTTAGTTCTTGTGGCAATGCGGAGACTATGAATGAGGCATTAACTGCTACAAAAACGTTAATGACCTCTCTTGGGTTTGATCCAGATGACTATTTATTCTATGTTCCATCAACTATTTGTGATACTGGAGTAAGTAATGGGTATTATTATTTGCAGGCTAATCATGCAAAAACGAATGATATTAATGTCAATACAAATTTGCCGTATTTTGTGCCGAATACATATAATGTCTATCCGATAACGGATGATAGTAATAACATTGTTTCTATCAAAGCGAAGTTGGCTGGTTGTACAGATTATCAAACCAATCCCGTACAAGAAAATATAGAAATGTATCTGAAATCAAAAAATATCAGTTATCCGGTAGAATTTGAATATTGCGTAAATTAAAATAGTGTATAATAAAAATAATGAGTGACAAAAATCGAAGGCTGATGTTTGTTTGGCTCGGTGTGGGGTCGTTTTTGATTTTTGTCTTGTTGGTGGTGTTGGTGGCTCTGATTAATTCTGACGGAGGGATGCCAAAAGATGCTTTTGTTGCGGATAAAGAATTGGTTGAAGGTGAGATTCAAAACGAAGAAACTTTAAAAGCTTTGGATGCTTTGATCGAAAAAGAGCCGGTTTTGGCTCAGTTGCCACTCACTGTAGAATTTTACTCGGATAATTATAGTCAATATATGAAATATATTTTGAGCTATGAATTAAACGATTCGGAGCGTGGATTTTATCTTATCATGAAAGATTATACAGGCGCAGGGATGGTGGCTGGACTTTCTAAATTGACAGAAATGGGGATGGACACGATTGGATTAGAACTTCAATATGAAAATTTAGAGGATGAATCTTTAAGTCCGAGAGCGGAGTAATTTTTGCTATTTTTTTGGCTATTTTGATTGTGCTTATGGTATAATGGTTTTATGAATCCGTCATACAATAGTGGTGGGCCTAATGTTCCTGGTGTAAAACCGGGTACGATTGCCAGTGGGCCTGATAACGGGACTTCTGGTGGTGTTGCGCCAGTGCAGCCGCAGCCGAATAGATATATACCACCTAGACAGACGTCTTTTACGCCGCCAGTGATGCAAATAGGTGATTCGCCTAAGAGATCAAAGAAAGGAATTATTATTGGTGCGATCTTGATTGTAGTGGCGCTTGTACTTGGGATTTTGGCGGTGGTGATGATGCCGAAGGGTGGTAATGGAGATGTTAGTGGTGATCTGACGTTTAATAAATTGATTAATTATATCGCTAATGGTGAAGAGTCGACTACCCCTTTTACAAGTTCATATAGTTATGATGAGAATTACTATTTCTTGGAAGTTTTGGATAGTGAGGATGAAGTTGCTATAACAAAAGCATATGACACCGTTAAGAGATTGTTAAATGATTTTTTCGAGAAGTATGATAAGAAAGATGAGACTTTAAATGCGGTAGTAAAAGCTACGAAAGATTTGTTTGATTTTATTGATATAATGTTCCGTAAAGGCGAGAATGATATTGGTAATATAATTTCTGATGCAGTGATTAGTGGACGTGATGTTGCTAAACAAAAAGCAGTGGCTTACTATGACTTTCCCGATGATAGCTCGAATGCATATTTCGTCGATTTTTCGCAAATTTATGATGCTTTGGTGGAATCTTTATTAGATGAGGTGGACTTATATAAAGAGTCTGGTTGCATAATTGACAATGATTTGGATTATGATTGTATGATCTCTAAAGATCTAGCTGGCTTAGAAGAGGTTTCGGAAAAAGTGAGTGATTTGTATGTAGAGACAATTGAGTATTTTGACTTGGCGGAAAATTTTGTGATGGGGGTGTTCAGAATTAATGATATGTTGAATGGCAATAACATGATAGGTAGTGATGATGCATAGATATCAAAAACATGTAACTTGCTTAATTTTAATTCTGGGGTTTTTCTGTTCGTTTTTCTTTACTACCAAGAATGTTTTGGCGATAGATGAAGGTTCGATAACATCAAAAGCTACGCTTGAGGGGGTATGGAATTGTTTGAAGATTGGGACGCTTGGTTCTAGTTGGAAAGCTTCAGAATTGAAGACAAAATTTATAATAAATAAAGGTGCGGATGATGCAGTAAAATATCCTTATAAATGGACTAATGCTACAGATAATAATACCAACTGCAATCAATTAATGTTTGGACAGAAAATACCGCTGGCATCTCAAGTTCCTGCACTTATCCCAAGTGATATTATAAATGCTGGTACGAACTATAAGACTGTGGCACAATTTTTCGCTGGTGATAGCTTGGATGGTAATGGCGGATTGGGATATGTAGCTACACCTATTGGTTCGGAAACCGATGGGGATGGCGAGCGGTTAACTCTAAAACTTGTATCTACGAAAGATCAGTGTAATGGTAATACTCCGACGATGTCTTTGAATGGAAAGGTTGTTTCTGAAATAATTTTTCCAGTTGTGGCAAAAGATAGTTCGGGCAAAAAAATGACGAGTTCAAACGAAGGGATTAATGTTCCTGCGCCTGGAACGAAAGGCACAGTGGAGTTTTTGACAAGCTGTAGTGCGTCTGCTATTAAAGTAACTGATATAGGGACAGCCTCTAAGCCAGCATATAGGATTGGGGTACTTAATGGCAGTGGCGGAACAAAAATTAACACCAAAATAGACAATAAACAAGGTGCTATATATAATATAACAAAAGATTTTACAATTAGTTTGGGTAAGGCAAAGGCGGTTTTTCACCCGGAGAAGAAGGCCGTTCCGTCAAAGAACATAGGTTTTGCGAGTGACTATCTTTTAACATGGGATGCAAGTAAAGATAAAAATCTTTTAATTGGGTTTAATGCGAGAAACGGGGCTTCTCGCTATGTAGCTGGTGTTACTGGTTATGCTAGTTTGGCGTTAAGTAAACAGGAAACTTATGATTTATATAAACACTACCTAAGGGATGTACTTAAGGCTTCGATAATTTGCGAGGGTGAACCGAACTATGATTTGTATGCTGGAGAAAGTGATATTAATTGGAAAGCTGGTGCGACTTGTAAGCTGTATAATACTGGTTCTGTCAAGATACCTAAAAATTTGTATGGAGTTGATAGCAACTACCATTTTACAAAAAAGATTAGCAGCATTGATGATATTAGAAACACACTGCGTGATTTAGGCGATTTAAGTGGTTTGAATGGTAGTAATGAGGGTGGGATAAACGATACTATGCCGGATCCAACGCCTGATCCTGATGATCCGGATCCGAGCGATCCGAGTGAGGGTGATGATAGTATCGTGGATTGCGATAGTATTAAAATAGAAGATGGTAGCAAAATTGGGGCGATGCAATGGATACTTTGTCCTACTATGAATAATATGCAATATACGGCGGGTTTTGTAGAAAAAACACTTGAAGGTATGCTGGAAGTAAACTCTAGTGATTATAGTGTAGGCAGTAATACCTATACGGCTTGGACCTATATGCAGAATATAGCTAATGTGGTAATGGTTGTTTTATTATTATTGATAATATTTTCGCAGGTGACTGGATACGGTATCGATAATTACGGTATTAAAAAAATGCTGCCTAGACTTATCGTATTGGCACTTGTCATAAATTTGAGTTTTTATATATGTGAGCTTGCAATTGATCTTTCGAATATTTTCGGAAAAGGCCTGATGGATATGTTTAGTTCTTTTGGAAGTGGTATAGCTGGAGAAGATATTAAAGGTGCCGGCTTTCTTAGAACGATGATTGTAGGGTTATTTACTACAGCTGCTGGTGGAGTTGGTCCAGGATTAGCAATTGGGACGACGGTAGCGGCTACTATTGGTACAGCTTCTTTGGCTGTTCCTGTGATAATTGCAGCTATCGTAATACTAGCTGTAATTGTAATTGCTGTTGTGATAATGTTTTTGATGTTGGGGGCAAGACAGATTATTATTATACTTTGTGTTGTATTGGCGCCTTTGGCGTTCGCGGCGTTTATCCTCCCTAATGCGCAGTCGTTATTCAAAAAATGGTGGGGATTGTTTAAGGCGGCAATTATTATTTATCCACTTTGTGGGGCGGTGATGGGGCTTAGTAATATGCTGAGGTCTATGTCGTTTACGGAAGAAGATGGTAATTGGATAACGGTTGGAATGTCGTTTGCTCAATTTATAATTATGCTTGTGCTACCATATTTAGCGTTTTTCTTGCTCCCGATGCTACTTAAGAATGCAATTTCGGCGCTTGGCAGGATAGGTGGTGCGCTTACTTCGATTGGACAAACTGCTAGAAATAGCGGTAGGGCAATCGGTCAGGCTGCGATGAAAGGAGTGCAGAATTCACAAAGATATAAAGATAATCAGGCTGATATAGCAAGGAAGCAACAAGAGAGGAGGGCTAATAGAATTTTGTCTAGAAGCAACAGTGAGGATTTGCAGAAGAGACTAGAACAAGCAAAACTCGATATGGATGCTAATCCTAATAGCATAAGAGCGAGAAGAGAGTATGAGAGTGCACTAAGGGATCAGAGAAGAGCGGCTAGAGCTAGTGAAACCTTGAGAAAACTTGGAAATGAGGATACTGCAGCGGCTACGATACTTGCAGAAAGAGAATATTCTGGTAGATCAGATATAGACCTTCTTAATGATTTGAGTACTGCATGGGACAGCGGTGATACTGGTAGATTTGATGCACTTACCAATGTGTTAACTTCTAGAGGGGGGGCAAAAAAAGTGGCAGATATGGTTGCTGGAAAAGAAATCTTTGTCAAAGATCCGACTGGGAGTAGCAGAGATGGTATGATGTTTAAAAACGAGGCTACAGAGAAATCGTTTAAAGCATATCAGGCTAATTTGATGCAAAATTCGGCTCTCAAGAATGATACGCTTAATAAATCTTCCGACGTTTATCAAATGGTTAGTGGTGGTGGGTATGGCGATGACAATGTAAGGCATGGTATTGAATATCATTCAGCAAATAATGGTTTGGTTTCTCGTTATGCAGATGTTGCAACACAAAGTACGAATACCCTCAAAAGGATGGCGGCGGCTGGAAATGGCTATTTGTCTCAAGCTACCGCTCAAGCTATTCTTAATAGTTCTGATCCTGCGATTAATTCGGGTATTGCTAGTGATAACGACAAGAGAGAAGTGCTTGAGGCTATTGCTACTGGTACGATGAATCCTGAAGATTGGAGCCATAAAAATAAGATAGAAGATGCCGCAAAGCTATATAAAGAGAATCAAAAGGTTGCAGATGAGTTAACTCCTGGGAAGTTAGCATCTTATGACCCAGATGCTCTAAAAGCTCTTATTTCGCAAGCGAAGATGGCTGGGACGGGATCTAATTTATACAAGAGCGTTATAAAAGCTACTGATGGGATTGCTGGTGATTCGGCTCTTAATACTAATCTTAGGTCAGATCAGATGGAGATGTTTTCGGAAATACGACGAATGGGCGATCCTAACGATACGGTGTTTAATGCGAAAACTGAGTTTGATTGGCGTCACGGCGGGGGAATCTAAGCTTGACTTTTTTGGCAAGGTGTGATATAATATAAGATATGATGGTGTTTTGAGGTGTTTGCATCTTGGGATACCTAGTAGCTTAATAGTTAGGGAAAGTTTTCATTGATTATGGAGGTGGGGTATGAAAGAAAGGATAATGTGGGCAGTGACGGCAGTTTTGGCTATTGGCATAGTTGCCGTGTTGGTGATGTGGCACATTGATGTGAAGGAGAAGGAAGTGATTGATAGTTCTGATGAAGATTTCGAGCTTCCGGAAATGGCGGCTTCAGCGATGGAAGAGGGCTATATAGTAGAAGATGATTCTACTGATGATAGTTTTTCTTTTGAGGCTGGAGCGACGGCTGTAGAGGAAGGTTCTGCTACTGAGGTTGATTCGGTGGATGTACCGGAGGATGCAGCGTTGATTGATGTATCGGATCCGTATGAAATGTATAAGGTTTCAGATGAGTGGGCGCAGAATGGTGGCGCTTACGTGCAGAGGGATGGAGCATATTATACTATTTCTGCTCGGGTTCCGGAAGATGTGATTGAGCGTTGTGGTGTAGGTTGTATAGGTTACCCTGCGCTCGGTCATGATGCTTCGTTGTACGTAATGGATGAGGTGACTAGTGATTCTGTTGAAGTACCGACAAAGAACGAGGAGTGTCTTATATCCTGTGGTGATTTCCCGATATTAAAAATACACAGAAATGAAACTTTGTATGGCTACAACGCTACAGGCTTAAATTTTTACAGAGCTTCGTTTGTAGGGTATACAATTCAGGCAAGTAGACGTCCAAGAAATTCGGGATTGAGCTATTTTCCGATTATAGACCATAGGTTTTTGCAAACAAGTGATCCTCTAGCGACGGAGACAAAAGAACACATTGGCCTTTATGACTTAAACGATAACCCAGTGGAAGATGTTCATGATTTGAATTACGGAGAAGAATATTTATTTGAATACTATGTAAGAACAGAATATCGTGAGTTTCGTGAAGTTGCTGATTGTCGGTGTTATGCTCTTAAGAAATCGGAGCTGGCATATAGAATCGATGGTGAATTGACTAAAAATGGTTATGTCACCTTTGATATTTCTGAGGTTGAACCTGGATTGTACACCGCTGGTAGTTCAGTTTTTGAAATTGTTGACTAAACTTTCCTTAGCTAAATGCGCTCGTTTTTAAAAAACGGGCGCGTTTTTTTGCGGTGTTTTTTTGTGATTTTTTGTGCTTTTTTGATTGTGGTATAATGGTGTTATGAAATCATATGAGAATATTTTTATTTCGTCTCTGACTACTATGAGAATCGGGGGGATAGCGCGGCATGTGCTAGAAATTGAGGCGGAAAAAGATATCCCAGAGGCTTATGGATTTGCGAGTGCGTATTGGTATCCGACCTACATCATCAGTGGTGGTGCGAATACGATTGGGCGTGATGAGGGCCTCGATGGCGTGATACTGCTTAATCGTTTGCGGGGATTTGACGACAAAGATGGGGTGCTCACGATTGCAGCAGGGGAAAATTGGGATAATATCGTAGATTATGCCTGTGAGAAGGGCTACACCGGGATAGAGGCTCTCTCTCGAATACCAGGGCTTGTGGGGGCGGCGCCAGCTCAAAATATTGGCGCTTATGGACAGGATGTGTCGCAGGTTCTTAAATCGGCTACGGCCTTTGATACGGCTACCAATAAGATGGTTTTGCTAGAGAAAAAAGATTTTCAATTTGGATATCGTAAAAGCATCATGAATACTACGGCAAAAGGTAGATTTTTTGTCACATCGGTGACTTTGGAGCTCAAAAAAGGGCAAATGCAGCGGCCGTTTTATAATTCGATGGAGAGATTTATTGAAGATAATAAATGTACAGACTTTTCGCCAAAGGGGATTCGGGAGATTGTGTCGGCGATACGCGCGGATAAATTGCCGGATCCGAGGGAAAAAGCTTCTTCTGGATCGTTTTTTAAAAATGTGTATCTGAATGATCGTGAGGCGGAAAAAGCTGAAGAAAAAGGCTATCCGGTGCGACGAGGTCAGGATGGCAATAAAATAAACTCTGCATGGTTTATTGAACAATGTGGGTTTAAGGGGCAGCTTCTTTATGGGATGCGAGTAAATGCGGCGGCGCCTCTGGTCCTCATTAATGAGTCGGCGGGGACTTATGCGAATTTGGCGCGGGCACGGGGTCAGATTACCTCGACCGTCTATGATAAGTTTGGTTACTGGCTAGAACAAGAGCCGGTGGAAATCATCAATACCAAAAACCGAGGGGCTGCACGGTGAGTCGTTTAAAAGGTCCGAAGATTTTGGACGGACGAGAACTAGCTCTTTTTATCAAAGAGCGGCAGGCTGGGCAAATTGGACAAATGTCCAAAAAACCGTGTCTTTTGATTATTCGGGATTCAGACAATCCGGTGATCGTGAAATATGTGAATTTGAAGAAGCAATATGGCGAGGATATTGGGGTCTTGGTGATTGATTATTTGGCTTCGTCTTCTTCTGATATTGCGGACAAAATTCGCGAGGCAAATGACGATACTAATATAGATGGGATAATTTTGCAATTACCGATTATAGAAAAAGAACGAACGGATGAGTTGACTGGGCTGATTGCGGCGGAGAAAGATGTGGATGGTTTGTCTTCTGAAGGTGCGTTTGACTCGGCGACAGCGACGGCGATTTTGTGGCTTTTGTCTGGGTATGATATTGGACTTGATAATCGGCGAGTGGCGCTAGTTGGACGAGGAAAGTTGGTGGGTGCGCCGCTTTTAAAAATGCTGTCGGATTCGGGAGTGGAAGTGGAAATGTTTCATCGTGGGTCGGATTTGTCACGGCTTGTTGAATTTGACGTGGTAATTTCTGCGACTGGCGTGCCGGGATTAATTACGAGTGAAATGATAAAACCAGGTGCGGTAGTAGTGGACGCGGGGACGGCAAGTGAAGATGGGGTACTTAAGGGGGATGTTTCTCCTGAGGTGCGTGAGCGAGAAGACTTGCTTGCCATCACACCGATGGTTGGCGGAGTGGGGCCACTTACGATTACATGTCTTTTTGATCATGTGCTTAATGCTGCTTTAGCATAGTTTTAGCATAAGTGAGAGGTAGGGGGTTGATTTTCGATTTTTTCTATGCTAGTAATGTGGCAGGAAATGGGCGCGGGCGTAGTTTAAAATAAACGTGGTTAGATGAAAGGAGGTTGTATGCAGATAGAACTGGAAGAAATGAAAGTAACCATTAAGCTAAAAATTACTCCCGCTAAGAATCGAGAGTAACCAACCATAATTTAATCCTACCATACACAGCTGTATAAGTCAACGCCTATTTCCTATTCCAGTATAACCTTTTTGATTTGTAAAGTCAATATGGCTGTGCTATAATTAACATTAACTATAAAGTGGAGAAAAAATATGGCGAAAAAGTCAGAAAATGGTGCGGATAAGGGTGCGGAAAATAAAAACAATGATGGCAAAAGCGAAGCTTTGAAGCTGGCGATTGCACAGATTACCAAGCAATTTGGCGATGGGTCTATCATGAAGTTAGGAGAAACGCCAAAGATGGATGTAAAGCTTTTGCATTCTGGGTCTTTGTCGCTTGATTTGGCGCTTGGCGGGGGTTGGCCAAAGGGACGGATTATCGAGATTTACGGGCCAGAATCTTCTGGTAAGACAACTTTGGCACTTCACGCAATTGCGGAAGTGCAAAAAGAAGGCGGTCAGGCGGCGTTTATTGATGCGGAGCATGCGCTCGATCCAGCTTATGCGAAGAAAATCGGTGTAGACACAGGGAATCTTTTGATTTCACAACCGGATAATGGTGAGCAAGCATTGGAAATTTGTGAGACCTTGGTACGGTCTAATGCGGTGGATTTGATCGTCGTGGACTCGGTGGCAGCTTTGGTGCCACAGGCGGAGATTGATGGCGATATGGGTGATGCACAAATGGGGCTTCAGGCACGTTTGATGTCTCAGGCAATGAGAAAACTGACCGGAATTATTTCCAAATCTCGTGCGACGGTGATTTTTATCAATCAAATTAGGATGAAGATTGGGGTGATGTTTGGTAACCCAGAGACGACTACTGGTGGTAATGCGCTGAAGTTTTACGCGTCGGTAAGAGTGGATATCCGCCGGATTGGCCAGATTAAAGATGGCGATAATATTGTGGGTAACAGAACTAAGATTAAAGTAGTAAAGAACAAAATCGCGGCGCCATTTAGGACGGCAGAGTTTGATATCATGTATAATGAGGGGATTTCGAAGACTGGCGATGTACTAGACCTCGCAGTTTCGAATGGAGTTCTAGAAAAGTCCGGTGCGTTTATCAAATACAATGGTGAGACTTTGGGGCAAGGTCGTGAGGCGGTAAAGAGGTTATTTGTAGAAAAACCAGAGCTTTTGGCGGAAATCGAAGGCAAAGTGCGCGAGAAATTAGAAATCTAAAATTTAGTTGGAGGTAAAATGCACACAGATGAGATGTGGCAGCTGTTTTATCCAAATGGCGAGCCAATAGTGGGGAAAGGCTGGGATTCGGCGCGAGATAATCCGGAGGACCCAGATACGGAAATCGTGGGGGTGGCGGTGGTGTTTGTGTTTCGGCGAAATGCTGAGGGGGTGCTAGAGCTTCTTTGGCAAAAACGCTCAGAAGGAGTTTCGCGGTATCCTGGATTTTATGATATTTCGGCTGGTGGCCACATTAATTTGGGTGAATCTTTGGTGGAAGCGGCGGTAAGAGAAGCGCGTGAGGAAATTGGTGCGGAGATCTCAGCGGCAGACCTTGGTTTTGTGACGATGCGAGGGTTTAATAAAAATCGGTTTGCTTGGGTGTATGCGGTGGATTGGAGTGAACGAACGGAGGAATTTCATTTTGATGACAAAGAAGTAGAAGAAGTGCGATGGGTGCCGTTTGATTTGACTGCGGATTTTAGAGAAAAATATGCAAAACCGAGTCTCAAAAAAGATGATTTGACTTTTGAAGCTCTAAAAACTTGGTTTGAAATATATGGATATCTATAGACTGAGTAATAAACCTGGATTTGTGATTACGGATTTGAAATTGGGGGTAAAGAACCAAGATCGGGTGAACGTGTATGTAAATGATAAATTTGCGTTTTCTTTGGATGTGGCGCAGGTGGTAGATTTTAAGATTAAAAAAGGTTTGGCAGTCTCGGAAGATAGGCTTTTGGAATTGAAAAAAGCTTCGGAATATGGGAAGTTGTATCAAAGGACACTTGAATGGGTGCTTCTGAGGCCGCATTCAGAAAGTGAGACGCGAGATTATCTAAGAAAAAAGATTTTTGAGAAAAAGCTGGATAAGAGCTATATCGATAGAATCATTGAAAAATTAAAAACAAAGAAATATTTGGATGATTATAGATTTGCGGAGTGGTATGTGGAGTATTTGACTGGCAAAAAGAACTTTTCGATTAAGCGGATAAAAATGGAACTTAGAAAAAAAGGAATTGCTAATGATATAGTCGATGAGCTCTTGGAAAGGACGGAAAATTATGAAGCGAAAAAACTTTCGGAAATTATTGCCAAAAAGCGTTCTAAATATCCGGATGAAAAGAAACTTATTGCTTATCTATGTCGGCAGGGTTTTGACTATCAGCTGGTGAATGAACTGGTTCGGTCTTCCGAAATGGATTGACGAAATTTGGGACGAAATCTTCTTTTAGGGCACGTTCTTTGATAACTTTCTCTTCGTCTCTGACAATGATTTTGTAATCGGTGATTTCGGTGATTTCGGCTCTCGGAATGACGAGTTCGGGGTCTAGGAAACTTTTGATGGTTGGGCGTTTGACGATGATTTGTTGGACGGAGAAATTGTCGTTTGTGACGGTAAAATCGGTGACTTTACCGAGCTTGGAACCTTTTTTGGTCTCGACTTTGAGGCCGATAGGGCTGAAGTTGAGTTCGAGAACCTTTTCGATTTTGACGACGTCGTGGTCGCCGATGAGTTCGTCTGAGGAATCGATAACGAGACCATAAGTAGAATATTCGCGGATGCTACGAGCGTCTAAGATGTTACCGCCTTCAGTATTGGTCGCACCAATGACGCGAAAAGCAATAATTTTGAGAGAGTCTGGGTCTACAATCGTGCTAGAAACGGTGGCGATGCGACCAGAATCTTGAACGCTAAGAACCGGAGCGTTTAGAAGTTTGGAATTGTAGACTAACATACTTTGATTATAACATGTTTTGGGATTTAAAATAAGTATAAACATCTTGACTTTTTGGGTATTTTGTGCTACAATTAGAGATGGAACTAAAAATTCGGCACCTTTAAATTAGGGGGTAAGAAATGGAACCAATATCTCAAGAGGAACTTAATGGTATTTTGATGGCATTTGCCGACGATAACAAAAGAGCGGATTTTGGAAAATTGGCAAATATGGAGCAATCCGTAAATGCGGCTTTGCAATACGAGTTTGATCAGTATGCGTTGGAGTGTCGGTCGGCACTTGATCTTGCAATGGTGCGTATTGAAAATGCTCGTCGCATGATCGTGGCGGATCCATCACTGTACGATCCGTTCGATCGGATGGAAGGGAGGATTAAGGCCTTTGATAGTGTGGTTAAAAAATGCTTCCGTAAGAATTACGATCTCACGATTGATAGTATCAAGAAAAATGTCAAAGATATCGCGGGAATTCGGATTGTCACGATTTTTCGTGACGAAATTAGTCAGGTAGCAGATTTGATCGCAAAGATCCCGGGACTTAATATTGTCTCTAGAGAAGATTACGTGGATGACCCGAAGGAGAATGGGTATTCGAGTTTGCACTTAGAAGTGCAAGTAGAGATTTATTCTCCTGCTGAGGGGAGTAAATTGATACCAATCGAAGTCCAGATCAGAGATAAGTCAATGAATCTGTGGGCTTCAGTGGAACACAAAGTTAAGTACAAGAAAAAGAAGTATAGCCCAAAGGCGGAGTTTTATTTCAAGAAAATGGCTGAAATTCTTGCAGAGTTCGATAAGGTCGCGATGCAATTTCGCGATTATGACGAAACTGAAGAAGAAGCGCATTAAACAAAAACCCGGGCGTTTGCCCGGGCTTTTTTTGTTGACTATTTTCTGAGGCCAAGTTTGGCAACGGTTTTCTTGTATAGCTCAAAGTCGGTATCCTCGAGGTATTTCAAGAGCTTTTTGCGCTTGCCTACCATCTGAATGAGACCGCGTTTGGCCATAAAGTCATGTTTGTTATTCTTGACGTGCTCAGTTACTTCTTTGATTCTGGCAGTAAGAATAGCCACTTGAACTTCAGGAGAACCAACGTCTTTTTTGCTTCTAGCAACGCTGGCAATAGCCTTGTCTTTATTCTCTTTTGTAATCATACTATGATTTTATCATATCTGTTTACTACTGTCAACGGGTCCTGCCACGTGCTATCCTCCCCCACGTCGCATGCTCCGTGGGGGTCCCCCTCCGCACGTGTCACCCGTTGACGTGGTATAATGTATATGATGGAAGATAGAATTATTCTAGTTGATAAGCCAGCGGGGATGACTTCTTTTGGGGTGGTGGCGAGAGTGCGGAGGCTTCTTAAAGAGGAGTTTGGACATAAGGTGAAAGTGGGACATACGGGGACTCTGGATCCGTTTGCGACCGGGCTTTTGATTTTGCTTTCTGGGAAATATACCAAAAAATCTGGGGAATTTTTGAAACTGGATAAAGTCTATGAAACAACGATTAAGTTGGGGTTTGTTTCTACTACCGGAGATATTGAAGGGGAGATTTCACCTTATGTTGATTTCGGGGTCGCGTCCGGCCGGCCCATCGCCATGGGCGAGCGCACTCATTCTCGACAGCAGCCTCCGAAAGCCCCTCAATTGAACACTCTTGAATCTATACTTCAAAATTTCATTGGGGAGATAGAACAAACGCCGCCAAAGTTTTCGGCGATTAAAGTGAATGGGGAGCGGGCGTATAAGTTGGCACGGAAGGGCAAAGATTTTGAGATGCCTTCAAGAAAAGTGACTATATATAATATAGAGATTTTGGAATATGAATATCCAATTTTGAAATTAAGATGCCATGTGTCTTCGGGGACGTATATCCGGACTTTGGCGGAGGATATTGGTGAGGCGCTGGGCACAGGGGCTTATTGTCTGGAACTTCGACGACTCAAAATTGGCGAGTGGGATGTGAAGGATGCTAAAAAACTTCCGGATGTGGTATAATATAAATATAATATTAATAATGTGGAGAAGACGGCAGAGATGAGGCCGCTACGGGTTTAGCGGATTCGTCTCTGAGGTTTTCTCCAAATAGAAAGGATTTTTATGGAAATAATTAACCCTAATGGCAAGAAAACCATGAAGGTGTCTTGTGATTGGTTGGGGCGAGAGCTAACTTTGGAAGTAAATAGAGTAGGCTTTCGGACTACATCTTCGGTGCTCGTGACCTATGGGGATACTGTGGTACTTGGTTCGGTAGTAGTAGGGACCAAACCGGTAGTGCAGGACTTTTTCCCACTTTCGATTGACTACGAAGAGAAATTCTATGCAGCGGGCAAGATTTCGGCTTCGCGGTTTATTAAGAGGGAAGGCAAACCAGCGGACGAGGCTATCTTAGTTGGTCGTTTGATTGATCGTCCGATAAGGCCGCTTTTCCCGAAGGGGTATCGTCAGGAGATTCAGGTGGTCTGTACGGTTCTTTCAATGGACCCGTCGTTTAGGCCAGATTGTGTGGCGATGATTGCGGCGTCGGCCGCTCTCATGAACGCTGGCGTGCCATTTGATGGACCAGTGGCAGGGATTAGGATTGGTAGAATTGGTGGAGAGTTTAAAGGCTTTTTGTCGCCAGCCGAAAGAGAGCAATCTCCGCTTGATCTTGTGGTGGCTTGTAAAGACGGTAAGGTAGTAATGGTGGAGGCTGGTGCAAATGAAGTACCAGAAGATACAATCATTGAAGCAATGCACTGGGCAGTGGAAAATGTCCAGCCAGTTTTGGACTTGCAACGACAATTAGCTAAGCAAGTAGCAGCGCCAGAGCAAGAATATGAATTGGTTTTGCCATCTGATGAAGTAATTGCCGAGGTGGCTAAGTGGACTGAAGGTAAATTTGGTTCGAAGATTCGTGGTAATGTGATGGAACGGGCACAAATGCTTGATGAGATGAAATACAACATGCATGATGAATTTGCTCTTTCTAAGGGTGAAGGCGAGACTGACAACGAAAAAGTAAAATGGTATGATGAAAATTTGCGTGATGTCTATGATCAGGCTTTTGAACTTGCGGTTCATAAAGAAGTGCGACGAGGAATCCTCGAAGAAGGAGTGCGCCCAGATGGTCGTAAATTGACCGAGGTTCGTCCTTTGTCCTCTCAAGTTGGGATTCTGCCTAGAGTGCACGGTTCTTCACTCTTTACGCGTGGCGTGACCCAGGCGATGAATATCGTGACTTTGGCGCCGCTTTCTTATTCTCAAGATGTGGATACGATGGAAGTGACTGATGGTAAGAGGCGCTATATGCATCATTACAATGCACCATCTTATACTGTAGGTGAGTGTGGTAGATTGGGGTCCCCTGGACGTCGCGAAGTGGGGCATGGATATTTGGCTGAAAGAGCGCTTCTTCCGGTGCTTCCTTCTGAAGAGGATTTTCCATATGCAATCAGAAGTGTGACTGAGATTATGTCTCAGAATGGTTCTACCTCTATGGCAGCGACTTGCTCTTCTTGTATGGCTTTGATGGATGCAGGCGTGCCTCTCAAGCGTCCAGTGTCTGGCGTAGCGATGGGCTTAATGGTGGATGTACCTAAGGGTCAGCCGATTGAGGCTTCCGATATCGATAAGGCGTATGTTTTGACTGATTTGATGGATGCAGAAGATTTTGCTGGTGATATGGACTTCAAGGTGACTGGTACAACTGAAGGTATCACAGCGCTTCAAATGGACATGAAAGTACATGGTCTTCCGGTGGAAATTCTCGAAAAGGCGATTAAGCAGAGTCATGAAGGTAGAATGTTTATTTTGAAACATTTGCTTGAAGTAATTCCAGAACCGAGGAAAAAGATTTCGGATTTTGCACCTCGAATTGAAAAGGTGAAAATTAGCAAAGACAAAATCGGCGCAGTGATTGGTAAAGGCGGGGAAATGATTAACAAGATTACTTCCGAGACTGGCGCTGGAGTGGATATTGCCGAGGATGGTCTAGTGACGATTTCTGGTACTAATGCGGAATCGATCGAAAAAGCTTTGAAATGGGTAAAGGATCTAACTGAAGAGCCGGAAGTTGGCAAGATTTATGAGGGCACTGTGGTAACAATTAAAGATTTCGGTGCGTTTGTAAACATCCTTCCTGGGATTGACGGAATGCTCCATATTTCGCAAATCGTGGAAGGTAAACGCCTTAAATCTGTGGAAGAAGTTTTGCATGTTGGCGACAAGGTTCGCGTGAGGCTTGTCGCAATTGATCACGGTAAGCTTAGTCTTTCGATGATTGGTATAGAAAAGTAGTTTTAGTATAAGCGGGGGTGTGGGGTTGAATTTTGACTCTAGATATGCTAGGTTGGTAGAATGAAACAATACCATAAAGTAATTGTAGAGACCTCAGAAAAAGACAGACCTTATGATTTTGAAATATCAGCAGCAATTTTGGTAGCTGAATATTTCAAGACAGATATTGTGTTTCTAAGACCTACTCCGTTAAAGAGCCCAGATTTAAAAATCGATAACCAAATCTGGGAACTTAAAAGTCCAATGGGGAATGGCAAGAATACAATTCATAATATTTTTGTAACAGCAAGACACCAATCATATAATATTGTAATAGATTTGAGAAGATGTAAGATGAATGAGAATAAAGCGTTTTCTAGAATTCGGGATTCTTTTAATAAGAGAAGAAGGGCAAAATGCCAGCTAAAGATTATAAGGAAAAACGGGAAGATTGTTGACATTTCAGAGATACTTTAGTATAATTGTGGGCAGTAAGGTGCTAAAGATACTTCATTGTATACAATAGGCCTTCAAAAATAGCCCGGAAGGGCTATTTTTGTTATGGCTTAAAATAGGGGTAGGGATTGGGGCTTATCATATCTCAAGTCTTGATGTAATGAGAAAATGTTATATAATATATAGTATATATGGAATTTGGAATGGACAAGATCCGGAATTTTTGTATAATTGCGCATATTGATCACGGTAAATCTACCATTGCTGATCGGATGATGGAGATTACTGGGACGGTTTCGAAACGGGAAATGAAATCGCAGTTACTTGATTCGATGGATCTTGAACGTGAAAAAGGTATCACGATTAAGCTTGCACCAGTGACGATGCATTGGAAGGGATATACACTTAATTTGATTGATACGCCGGGGCATGTGGATTTTTCGTATGAAGTATCACGCTCATTGCAAGCGGTAGAAACGGCAGTTCTGGTGGTAGACGCTACGCAGGGGATTCAGGCGCAGACTCTTGCTAATGTATATCTGGCATTGGAACAGGATCTTACGATTATTCCGGTAATTAATAAAGTAGATCTTCCCGCGGCGGATGTGGAGGGAGTTTCGGCGCAGATCATGAATCTGCTTGGATGCTCTAAGGATGATATTATTGAAGTGTCCGGAAAAACTGGATTAAATATTGATAAAATCTTGGATCGGATAATAGAAACTAAACCAGTATTTTCTTCGTCTGGACTTGAATTTTTAAGCACGTCATACGCTGGGACGCGGGCAGAACCGCCCCTACGGGGCGAACCTGTCCGGTCCGTCAGGAATATACGTGTTAAAAATTCAAATCAATTTTACGATTCAGAAAATACTGGTTTAGTTTCTCCTACCAGGGCTCTAATATTTGATTCGTATTTTGATGATTATCGTGGGGTGGTGCTTTATGTTCGAATTTTTGAGGGGGAGATTGATAAAAATTCTGAAATTTTGATGATGGCGGCGAAGACTAAAGGTTTGGCGCTTGAGGTCGGGGTATTGACGCCAAAAATGGCGCCAAAAGACTCTCTTAAAGCTGGAGAGATTGGCTATATTGTGACGAATCTTAAAACTACGCGCGAAGCAAAGGTTGGCGATACGGTAACTTTGGTAAAAAATCCAGCTCATGAGGCTTTGCCGGGTTATAAGAACGTTTTGCCGTTTGTGTATGCAGGATTTTTCCCGGTATCGAATGATCAATACAAAGATTTGAAAGAGGCGATTGAAAAATTAGCTTTGTCTGACTCGGCCCTGCAGTTTCAGCCGGAAAACTCGCCAGTTTTAGGATTTGGTCTTCGGATTGGCTTTCTCGGACTTCTTCATATGGATATCATTAAAGAGCGACTAGAGCGGGAGTCTGGGTTGGATTTAATTGTCACGAATCCTTCGACAAATTATGAAGTTTTATTAAATACGGGTGAGCTAATCGAGATAAAATCAGCGTCGGATCTCCCGGATATGACGGAAGTTGCGGAGATTCGTGAACCGTGGGTAAAAGGCGAAATCATTGTGCCGCGCGAGATGATTGGTAATGTGCTTAATCTGATAAACGAAAAACGTGGACACCAAACGAATTTGTCTTATATTGAAGAACGGGCGGTGATTGATTTTGAGGCGCCAATGGCAAATTTACTTACTGATTTTTATGATCAATTAAAATCGGCAACCTCTGGGTATGCTTCGTTTAATTACGAACTAAATGGATACAGGGCAGAAGATTTGGTGAGAATAGACTTTTTGGTGGCGGGCGAGAGAATGGATGCACTATCTGTGATGGCGCATCGAAGTGAGGCGGAGGCGATTGGACGAGAGGTGACGAAAAAATTAAAAGAAGTGATACCGCGGCAGAATTTTGAAGTGGCGCTTCAGGCGGCGATTGGGGCTAGAATCATTGCTAGAGAAACAATTGGTGCATACAGAAAAGATGTCTTGGTAAAAATTCATACGGGTGATCGGGACAGAAAAGCTAAGCTTCTAGAAAAACAAAAGCGTGGCAAAGCACGGATGAAAAGATTTGGTAAAATCGATATTCCGCCGGAAGCGTTTACAGTGATGTTGAAGCGAAACTAAGATTTAGAAAAAATTGTTGATTTTTGAAAGACGATTGTGATATAATGGTAAACATAAGCGGAGATTTTGATGAAGAGGCATAAAAAAAAGGAACGGATACTTCCGATGCCAACCGAGGAAGATAAATTACGCGCTAAACTTAAAGCAAAAAGTGCGGATCCTTTGGTGTGGGCGATGAAGAGCGTAGATGAAAAATTTCCGGATGAAAGAGAAAAAACTATCGAAACTGTAGAAGCAGAAGCAGCAATCGAAGAAGATACTAGACTTGATGATGAAGCTTTCGATGATGAAACTATTGATGATGAGGTCGTTGATAATGAGTCGAAAACAGATGATTCTAAGGACGAAACATCTGCTCGGTCTAACTCAGAAATAAAAGCTGAGGGTAAAACTGTATTGCCGATGGATGATGGCGCTATGACTGTAGAGGTGACGCCAATGCGACAGAATATGGATGGTGTCTCTAGAGATGACGAAAAAGTTAAAAATGTGAAACCGATTGAAAAGGCAAAAGTTGCAATAAAACCAGACGACCAGAAGACACAAGTAAAACTTACCGCGCTAGAATCTAAACAAAAAAGAATGATGTTCGCGTTAATTGCTTTGGTGGTTTTGGCATTTGGTGGTATGGCATTTGGCATAATAGCGATGATTAATCAGAATCATGCTACACTTGAGCTAGCCAATCAAATTGTAGGTGCTGGGGCTAGTGAAAATAAGGTAGATGATGATTATATGTATATCAAAGATTGGGGCATGAAAATAAAAGTTATTAGTGGACTCTCTAACGTAAGTTTTGCTATTGATGATGATGAATATGGTTCGATTATGGTGTGGGGAGCAAGGAAAGATTCGGGAGCGAACTATGTACCGGATTTTGCTAAGCAAGCCAAAAACATTCATCCAATGGGGACACTTGTAAGAGTTCCAAGATATGAACGTTCGGCGTCTGGCAGATTGATTTGGTATGACGATTATTATAATTATTACTACCAAGGTCCAGTAGGAGAACCAGAGGCTAGTGAAGTAGAGATGAGTTGGTGGGTAGAGAGCTATCTTTTGATTAAAGAAATGCTAACTAATGCTGATAATTACGTGGCAATTGATGATAGTACAATTGGTCAGCAATAATTAGACACACAATATGTGCTATAATAAAAACATGGCATTTAAAAATGTTAAAAAAATAGTTTTTTTGGTAGTTCCTGTGGCTTTGGTTTGTCTTTTTGGTATGTCAGCGAACGCGGAAGGCGAAGCTGAACCGAGTGTTACAGAAGAACAAAAAAATATCATCATTGATCATTGTGATACAATTAAAGATTCTTTAAAGAGTTTGCAGAAGGCAGATTCTAGGACGAGGGTGTATCTAGGGCGATACTATGAAACAATCTTGTCTAATTTTATGGTGCCACTGAATATTCGGTTGGTCGAAAATAGTATTTCCAATACGAAATTAATTGAAAATCAGACAAATTTTGCGAATAGACGAGATCGGTTTAATAGTGATTTTATTTCCTATCAACAGGCACTAGAAGAATTAGTAAACATAAATTGCAAAAATGAACCGGAGAGATTTTATACCAAGCTAGTAATAGCAAGAGAAAAGAGAGCGATAGTGAGTAGAGACGTGACGAAATTAAAAGGTTTTACGGATGAGCAGGTGAAATTAGTGCAAGAGTTGAAGGTGGGGATGGGGCAAAGCTAATGGAAAACGAAACAGAAAAGACAAAAAGCGGTGCTCGAAATCTGATTATTTTGGCGATAGCTTCGATCGTGATTACAATGGGTCTAACTACGGTGTCTTTGGCGATTTATCATTATTCTGGCGATATTTATCTCGATAGATCTAGGCCAGGATTTTTGCCGGATACGGAAGAAGTGGAAGAAGATGAAGAGGACGAAGAAGGTAATTACACCTTTGAAAAAAGTGGGCCACTCAACACAGAAGTTTTGGATGAATATTTGGAAAAACTTCAAATTGAAATAAATGCAATTAATGATTATCAAAATCCATTTGGAGCGGAAGCGCTTTCGGATGAGCAATTTGGCTTAGAAATTCAAAAATAGTATTGACATAAGCATTTTGCTTAGCTATAATTGGATAGTAAGAAAGGTCATATAGAACATGAATAAAGAAAAGGGGATATTGGGTAGAATTCTATCCATTTCAGGTGCAATATTGGTAATAGCGGGGGTTTTTGTGTTCCAAGGGGTTTCTAGTGCGAATGACACCACGAATCCGGCGGATACTGGTGGTGTGGGGCTTTCCACTGGTGAAGAACCTGGTGACGAAACTACTAACGGGACTGAAGAGACCGAAGGAGAAGGCGACACAGGAACGGTCCCTCCGACTGCTCCGACTACTTATGATTATGCAATAAAATATTATACTGTAGCTGAAACCGAAGATGAAGAAACTGGTGAGACGACGGAAGTAGAAAATTTGTTTGATGCGGATTCTTATACCGGTGAAGAAACTGAATATGTGTTTACTGTGAAAGATTCAGTACCGACTGGTGATGGCGATTTTATTGCTTGGAAAGATGCAGATACAAATGAATATTACAAGGCTGGTGATAAAATTACTTTGACTAGTGAAAAAACGGAAATGAAGTTGGTTGCTTATTTTGCAGTGCTAAAAAGTTATGCGCTACTATATGAGGGGAATGGCGGTAAAGGTGTGCCGGCGGCACAATCTTGTGAATCATACCTTCCAACTTGTGATTTTACGGTTTCCGACGTGGTTCCGACTAGGGAAGGTTATGAATTTAAGGGTTGGCAAAAAGAAGGTGATGAGAATGTTACATATGTTCCGGGTAGCTCGGTTAGAAGTTATTCCGCTACGGAGACTTTGAAGCTTAAAGCGGTGTGGGCGGAAATTCGGACTTATACTTTGATCTATGAAGCAAATGGTGGCACTGGTGCGCCGGAAGCTTTGACTTGCAAAAGCGCAAATGGTGGTTGTACGTTCGTAGTATCGGATGTGATGCCAACACGGAAAGACTTTGAATTCTTGGATTGGCAAAAAGGTACAGAATCAGTAGGTCCGGGTGCTACGATTAGTGTAACTGAGACTACCACTATCTTGGTGGCGAATTGGAATCCAGTAACGGTGTTTACTTTGGAATACGTAGCAGAAGATGCTTCTAACATTCCGGAGCCACAAAAATGCCAAACTACAGTAGGAACTTGTACTTTTATTGTGCCAGAAAAAGAACCAACAAAAGATGGTTACAAATTTATGGGTTGGAGATTTGAAGACAAAGAAGATATGCTTGCTAAGGTTGGTGATGAAATTATTGTGGGAATTGATGGAAGTCTGAACTTAAAGATCAAAGCGGTGTGGTCTAGGGTTTATACTGTTCTAAACTCTGGAGAAGTGTTTGGTGCTGGTGAAAGAGTAATCCTTAGAAGTGTGGCTGAACAAGGTAATTTTAAAGGGCTTACGATTGATTCCCAGGAAGTACCAAGTGAATATTTCACGGTAGGAAATAGTGGCCCAACTTCGGTAGTGCTTTCAAATGCATTTGCTCAGGCGCTATCCATCGGTGAACACGCGTTTACGATTGCATGGTCTGATGGTGAGGCTTCTGGTATCATTTCGGTAAACCAAAATGAAGATGGCACAAAGAGATTTGCGATCGTGGATGTGGCTGGAAATACTACAGCTACTGGATTAATGTATCGTCCAAGATCTGGTGCGATTTCGAAAGAGTCTAGTGTGGGTGCGAACGACGCGGCGACCGATAATGGTGAAGCGAACTTTGACGCGGTAAGGACTTTGATAATCGTGGCGGTGGCAGTGTTTGTAGTGGCTTATGTAGCTAATAGATTTTATGTACGTCACAAGATGGATTTCATTGAAAACTTCTAAAATCGTGATATAATATTGGTATTATGAAAATTTCGAAAGCGATTATTCCGGTGGCGGGATGGGGTACCCGGAGATTACCAATTACTAAGATTATCGAGAAGTCGATGCTTCCGGTAGGAAATCGACCTTTGGTAGATTATTCAGTGCAGGAGCTGATTAAGGCTGGTGTAAAAGATATCTATATGGTGGTATCTAATGTTGAACCTTGCCAGGTAAGAGCTTTTTATCAAGATAATTTGGCGCTTAATTTGTATCTTCGTGAACGCGGCAAAGAAGATAAATTAGAAAAAGCCAAGACTTTGCCAGATGATGTGACGATTCATTATGTAGCACAGGACCCGTCTTCTAAATATGGTACAGCAGTGCCGGTGGCGTTAGTGGTAGAAGAATATAGCATTAATGAACCAGTTTTGGTGTTTATGGGTGATGATTTTATTTGGAATCCAGGAGGTAAGTCTTCGGCAGAAGCTTTGATTGAGTCAGTAAAGAGCGAAGATGAATCTGCGCTTTGTGCAATTGATCATCCGTATGAGGCGCTCCTGAATGGTGGTGCTCTTACGATTGAAGACGAAAAAGTAGTAAAAATCACAGAGAAGCCTTCGCCTGAACAAGTGACTGGACTTGCATCGGTGTCTAAATACGTTTTGTCGCCTTCAATGCTTAAAGAAATCGTAGAATATGTAAATTCACATGATTTTGGTCCGACTGATCAGGAATACATGATTACAGATCCATTTGAATCTTATATTGAAAAAGGTGGAGTGATGCGAGCGGCTCGAGTTGAAGGTGAATATCTAGATGGCGGTACGGTAGAAGGTTGGGTACACGCAAACGATGTAGTTTGTAATACTAAATAGGAAGTGATTAGCACTCTTGACATAGGAGTGCCAGCTTGATATAATAATCTTACTATGCAAGCAGAATTTAGTGAAATAATGAGTCATTTATCTGAAAACGCTAAGTTTGCGATTCAGAAGGCGGATTTTTATAGCAAAAGATATAATAACGGATATATGGGGACGGAGCATCTTCTTCTTGGGATACTTTCGATTGACACTTCTACGGGGGCTGAAATGCTTCGGCACGAAGGTGTAACCTTGGACGAGATTGAAAAGTCGCTTAATAAAGTAGCGGTGGAAGTCCCTGGGTCGGATATGGCAATGATGTCTCTATCTGAGGCAGTGGTTTTGACGCTTCGAATGGCGCAAAATTTTGTAAACGAAGAAGGTTTGTCGGTGATTGGGACAGAACATATATTATATAGTCTTTTGTCGCAACCGAATTCTAGGGCAGCGTTGATTTTGACTGATAGAAATGTAGATATTGAAAAATTGATGAGCGATATAGAGACTTTGGTAGAAAAGCAAACCGAAGACGAAAAGAAAAAAGCCGAAAAAGCTAAATATGTGAAAGGTTCTAATCTAAAATTTCTCTCTCGTTATGGAAAAGATTTGACTGAGGAGGCTAAGGCAGGTAAACTCGATACCGTGATTGGCCGGGAAAATGAAATTGAAAGAGTAGTAACAGTGCTTTCTCGCCGGACTAAATCTAATCCGGTTTTGATTGGTGAGGCCGGTGTAGGTAAGACGGCGATTGTGGAAGGTCTTGCTACGAGAGTAGCAGAGCAGAACGTGCCAGGAAATTTGATTGGTAAAAAAATTTACCAGGTAGATTTATCGTCGGTGGTGGCAGGAACGAAGTTCCGAGGCGAGTTTGAAGAGAGAATTAAGGGTATTATTGATGAAGCGGTGGCGGATGATTCGATTTTACTTTTCATTGACGAGATACATCTTTTGTGTGGAGCGGGTAACTCGGAAGGAGGTATGGATGCGGCAAACATTTTGAAGCCGGCACTGGCTCGAAATTCTTTACATTTGATTGGGGCAACGACTCTTGATGAATATAGAAAGACGATTGAAAAAGACAAGGCGCTTTCTCGACGTTTTCAGACTGTAATGGTAGAAGAACCTTCGCCGACGATTACTTTTAGAATTTTAAAAGGAATTAAGAAGCATTATGAAAAGCATCACGGAGTGGTGATTCCGGATGAAATTTTGGAAACCGCGATTGTGATGGGGCAGAGATATATCAATGATAGATTTATGCCAGATAAAGTAATTGATATTATTGATGAAGCTTCGGCGATTTGCAAAGTTTCGGCAGACAAAAAAGGTGGTAGTAAATACAAAAAATTAAAAATTCAGAAAGCGGGATTGGAAGAAAAAATTACTGAAGCGGCAGATGCAGAAGATTATGAAAAGGCCGCAATGCTTAAGACTGAACTAGCTAGATTGGAAAGCGAGATAAAGAAGATTGAAAAAGCTAACGGTAAGAAGCTGGATAAGGCGCCGACACTTACAGAAGAAAATCTGGCTACGGCGGTGTCTCTTAAGACTGGGATTCCAGTATCAAAAGTGCATGGTTCGGAAATGAAAATGTTGCTCGATCTTGAGTTGCATATCAAAGAATCAATCGTGGGGCAAGACGAAGCGGTGGCGGCGGTAGCCAAGGCGATTAGACGGGGACGTTCTGGAATTGCAGATTCGAGACGGCCAATTGGATCCTTTATCTTTATGGGACCGACTGGTGTGGGTAAGACGGAACTTGCTAGAGTGATCGCTAGAGAAGTATTTGGTGGGGAAAATGCTTTGGTTAAGATTGATATGAGCGAATTTGGCGAGAAGCACAACGTATCAAGGTTGGTGGGTGCGCCGGCAGGATATATTGGTTATGAAGACGGTGGTAAATTAACTGAAGCGGTGCGGCGTAAGCCATATTCGGTAGTATTATTTGATGAAATTGAAAAAGCTCATCCAGACGTTTTTAATATGTTACTGCAAATTTTGGAAGATGGAGTGTTGACGGATGGGCAGGGTAACAAAATTAAATTTAATAATACGATTGTGATTCTGACATCCAATCTTGGATCTAATGAGATGTATCGAGAGAGTGAACTTGGTTTTACGGCAAAGGGTGCGAAAGACAAAAAAGCTCTTCAGGAAGAATATGAAGAAAACAAATCTTACGCTATGAAAGCGCTGAAAAAAGTAATGCGTCCGGAGCTAATCAATCGACTGGATTCGATTTTGGTATTTCACGCTTTGACACGTAAAGACGTGGAAAAGATTTTTGATAATTTGATTTCTGATTTGAAGAAGCGCTTGGCGACGAAGGGTATTGGACTCAAAATAGATGATAAAGCAAAAAATTACTTGATTTCTAAAGGTTATGACCCAAAGAATGGAGCAAGGCCGCTTAGACGATGTATTGAAGATCAAGTGGAGTCGCTGCTTTCGGAAGAGATTATTGCTGAAAAGTTAAAAAAAGGCGATATTCCAACTTTGAAATTAATTAGAAACCAATTAAAATTAGTAAAGGAGTAAAATATGACAAAAAATTATTTGGTACCGACGGTAGTAGAAGAGACTAGTAAAGGTGAGAGAGCATATGATATTTATTCGAGGCTTTTAAATGATCGGATTGTATTTTTGGGTGAGGATGTAAACTCTCACACAGCAAATCTTGTAGTGGCGCAACTTTTGTATCTTGCGCACGAAGATCCAAAAAAGCCAATCAAACTTTATATTAATTCTCCTGGTGGGAGCGTGTATGATGGACTCGCGATTATTGATACGATGAATTATATTGAACCGGATGTAGAGACAATTGGAATTGGTCTTCAGGCGAGTATGGGAGCGATGCTTTTGTCATCCGGGGCGAAAGGTAAAAGATACTGCCTCCCAAATGCGAGAATTATGATTCATCAGCCATCTTCTGGTACAGAAGGTAAAATTACTGATCAGGAAATCATGCTTCGTGAGGGAGTATTTCTCAAAAAACGCTTGGCGGAGATTTTTTCAAAAAATACCGGAAAATCACTGGCGCAGGTGGAGAAAGATATGGATCGGGACAATTGGATGAGTGCGGAAGAAGCCAAAAAATACGGCATTATCGATGAAATAATAAAATAGTTGTGCTATAATATGCTTATGAAGAGGAGAGTAGTTGTCACTGGTGGGGTGCTTTTGTTAGCTGTTGCGGCGGTAGTAGTGACGATGGTATTTTTCTCTAATACGATGGGTGATTTGAATGCGGAAATGAATCGAAATCACGTAGATGCGATTCTTGCGAGTGCTGAAGTAAAAAATGAATCGATAGTTTCGGTACCGGTGACCTATTACGATCAGACAGCGGATGAATGTGCAAATTTGTATGATGCAAATGTGAGTAATTTGGTAGAGGCTCGACAATTTGGATGGAATGAATGTGGATATTTTCATCAGGCTTTGGAAAAAGAAATAATCGAGCCGACTCTAAGTCAGGACCATTTACCAGTAGCGCGTGGTGGGAAACTTCTGCCTAACCGCGGAGTGAAGGGGGAGAACTTTGATAGATGGTTTAAGGCTATAGAAGGTAAGAGTAAAACAGTTGCAACTACTTTTGGTCTTCGTTACGATGCAGATGCAGCGAGTTTTTATTATGAAAATGATAATTTTTGTCCTTTGGGTGGGGATGGAAGTAAGCATTTGTTTACGATGAATCTTAATTTGCCTTTAAAAATCATGGGTGAAGGAAAAGAGGAATTTTTGATTTTGGCGGATGATGATACTTGGGTGTATATTAATGACAGAATTGTACTAGATATGGGTGGGATACATTCGACAACGGCTGGGCAGTTTGAAGTTCGAAAAGACGGAGAGGTTTATGCGGCGGTTGGAGATGAGGGGTTTGCATATTCTGGAATTAAACTAAAAAATGGCGAAAATATTGTGGTAAGGATTTTTCATGCAAATAGAGATAGCTTGGAGTCGGTATTTAATTTGAGGCTAAATAACGCGCTACTAAATGTCAAAGATACGACTTTGGCATCGTCTGACAAAATAGATGATGATACTGCGACAATAGCGTATAGCCCAGAAGAATCTGCGCATACGGCGCCGCTAGGTGAGAGTGTAACGTATATCCCAGATAGGAGTCGGATGATTTTGACATCCGTGGTAGTGCAAGCGTCGATACTGGGTGTGCTTGTCGTAGTGACGATGGTGATTATTTCCGCGGTTTGGAGATATGCGCGCCGCGACCATACTCAGGAATAATTGGCGGTTGGTTTAGGTTTAATTCGTGAATAAGAGTGTTTATAATGGTGGCACCGATGCGAAGGCCGGTAAAAGAGCCGGGACCTCTGTTGAATTCAATTTCGGTGATATCGTGCCAATCTCGGTGGTTTTCTTCTAATTTTTTATGAATGAAAGTCAATAGTTTTTCGGCCATATGCGATTCAAAATTTTGCTCGTAGGTTTTGTCGTCTAATTTGAGAATTGCGGTATCAGTAGATGTATCCAAATATAGTTTCATGGTATAATATATTATATAATGAAAATCAATTCAGAACAAGAGATGTTGGATGCTGGTAAAGCGATGGCCGATAAGGTTAGTGGTGTCATTGAGCTGATCGGTGATGTGGGGGTAGGAAAGACTACTTTTGTGCGAGGCTTGGCGGAAGGTTTGGGTATAAAAGAACCAGTGACAAGTCCGAGTTTTACGATTTCGAAGGCGTATGCTTTGCCGGATGGGCGGACTTTGGTCCATTATGATTTTTATCGTTTGAATGATCCGGGTCTTTTAAGTGAAGACTTGGTGGAAAATCTAGCAAATCCTAAAAATATCGTAGTGATAGAGTGGTCGGATTCGGTGAAGGATGTTTTGCCAGAAAATCATACAATAATAAATATAAAATATAATGACGATGGAAGTCGTGAATTGGAGGTTCTAAAATGAAAATATATATTTCGGGGATATCTGGAACGGGAATGGGACCACTAGCTTTGATGGCTAAGAAAGCTGGTCTAGACGTATGTGGTTCGGATCTCAGTAAAGGGGCGATTTTTGATGAACTTGTGAAAGCTGGGATTGAAGTTTCTATTGGCGAACAAGACGGAGAGTTTCTTAAATCTAAGATTTCTGAAGGAGTGGAATGGTTTGTGCATACTTCGGCGCTTCCTCCTGATGCACCAGAACTTGTGGTAGCTCGTGCGGCAGGAATTAGAATTTCCAAACGTGATAATTTGACCGAATTTCTTGTGGAGAAGCTGGGGCTTAAGATGGTGGCGGTAGCAGGAACGCATGGAAAAACTACGACTACGTCGATGATTATTTGGGCGTGTATTAAGTTGGGGCTTCCGGTGGCTTATATTGTTGGTTCGACGTTGGGGTTTGCGCCGTCGGGTTCGTATTCTGAGGAAGATAAATATTTTATCTATGAGGCGGATGAATATGATCGGAATTTTCTCAAGTTCCATCCATGGCTTAGCGTGATTACAAGCGTGAGTTATGATCATCCGGATATTTATAAAACACCGGAGGAATACAAAGAAGCGTTTGAGCAATTTAAATCGCAGAGTAAGAAGGTAATTATTGAAGCGAAGTCTTTTGATTTTAAATTAGCGGGCGAGGCAAGAAGATATGATGCTGGATTAGCTTTTGAAGCAGTGAAGGAGATTGCAAAAAATGAGGGGTTGGAAATTTCTGATGATGCGGTAGTGAATGTTTTGAATGAATTTCCGGGCGTGGGAAGGAGATTTGAAAAACTTTCCGATGGAATTTATACGGATTATGCACATCATCCAGAAGAAATCAAAGCAACCATGGATGTGGCTTTGGACCAAATGGAAATTGATGGGCTTAAAGGCGTGGTGGTAGTATATCAGCCGCATCAAAATACTCGGCAGCATGAAGTTTTGGACCTCTACTATGATGCGTTTGTGGGGGCGGAAAAGGTTTTTTGGTTGCCGACTTATCTTACGCGGGAAGATCCGAATTTGCCGATTTTGCAGCCGATTGATTTTATTAATCAGCTTGATAACGCGGAAGTGGCGGAGGCGGCAGGACTTGATGATGAGCTTTTTGACGCGATTTTGAAGTATCGAGATGATGGATATCTTGTGATTTTGATGACAGCTGGTCCGGCAGATGGATGGTTGCGAGATAGACTAAATTTAATAAAATAAACTTGCGAAGATAATCATGGTTGTGGTAAAATGGGGGTATGGAAGTGGAGTCGGCAGAAAAGAAAACTGCTAGTAATAATAATCGGTTGTGGCTGATTATTCTTGGTGTGTTGGGGGCTTTGATTGTGGGGCTGGTGATTGCGATTGTGGTGGTGAAGAGTGTGCCGAGAAATGTGGAAAATGTTGAACCCGGACCGATTAATGTTGCATATGATGCTTATGAAGATGCTAGAAGAGAGATTGTAAATTCGATATTAGAGAACGGGTTAGACAATACAAGCAGACTAAACTTATATCAAAAATATATCGACGAAGCCCAAGATGAAAAAACGAAAGCGTATCTTATGAATGACTATTATGATGAATTAATGGTGCAAGATATAGAAATGGTAATGGGTGAAGAAATTGTAAATGGGTTGATAGAAGTTGATAAGATTCTTGGTGATGCTTCGTCGGCAATGGCGGTGTGGTCTGCGGCGGAATATTACGGTATGGATGATATGGCTACTCAATATAAAAGCATTTCGGAAGAGCGATTAGGTGGAGATGTTAAATTGGAGTACCCGGAATGAAAAGAATAGATAAAAAAGATAAGTTGATTATTGCTGTCCTACTTTCTGTGGTTGTTTCTGGTTTAACGGTATGTATTGCGTTTGCGTGGAATTTTTATCCTGGGAAATATAATGAATGTATTACCGCTAGTGGTGGTAGGGGTGGATTTAATTCGGTGCAATATGCGTGTAGAAAAGCCAGTAATGGTGATGGTGGTAGTGGGCAGATCGCTTGTGCGGCATGGTTGGGGCCAGCTGGGAATAGTACTTCTAGAACTATTACTACTACACAAGAGTCTGGGAATTTAACAGCAGCGATTTATGGTATGTGTACAGATTATGTAACCGATAATGCAAATGGCGTAGAAAATTTGCGTTTTGATGGTGATTATGGTGCACTATCTTTTCCGGATGGTAATGCTTTTAGTCGTAGTATGGATTGGGGGACTCTAGAACCAAGTTTTATACCAGTTAATATTAATATAGATATTTTTAAAGCTCATGCAACTAAGGTTGTCGTAGGAGATACGACAAGATATTATTTACCAGTAAAACTTTGGCGAACAAATGCAAAATCTAAAACCACGGATTATGATAATTCAACGATTGTTTTAGTGATTGGTGAACCTGGTCCTGATCCAATTCCGACGCCGGCGAATTGTGGTAGCTGGGGAAGTGTAATTGAAGGTACGACATCAACACTAATCAAAGTAAAGAATGCGAGTTTGTTCGGTCGCTCTGGTGGCGCAGAGGGAGATTGGACGGACGGTGAGGACGGTGATGAAGTGTATGCAACACCGGAAGACAAAATAGGATGGCACGCGTGCTATTATCCGGGTATCCAATATAAAGCTCTCGAAATGGTTTCAAAAGTTACAGGATATAGTCCATGGACGGGGTATAAGGAAGTGCCTACTGATAAATGTGAGCCCGTACATCATGTAGAGGAAAAACATTTATATCAGGCAGTTAACAATGAAAACAATAATTGGCACAATAATTTCTCACTTGGGTATAACTTTTCCAGTGGCATTGGTATTGGGGAGCGTTCAGCAACTCCGATTTTGGGGGTAGTCGAAGGCGGACAGGGCCCTGGAGGCGGAGATTGGAATCCTGGTGATTACGACGGCAAAGAAGCCGAAAATGAAATGATGACTGTTCATAAAGATGCGGGGAAAACAATTGAGGGAATTTCTACGACAAGTAAACCAACTGTAGCGACTATTTATGATAAGACATTGGAACCCGTTGATGTGTATGGTGGCTCGTGTTATAAAGGGGTAACCGAGAACGGTGCAACTGTAGATAAAACAAGAATAGATGGAGCTAATGTATACCCGCTCTGTTCTGGTGGCGCTGTATTTAAAGATGCGAATGGAAATGATTTCAGTGCTGACTATCCGGGTATATTGGGTAAACCGGCATTAACTTCAGACAGTTACTGCTGGAAGCCAGTTACTGGAAAAGCTAAAAGTTGCAAGGATTGCTATGGTGATACGGAGTGTATGAAAGCACTGGGCTGTAATACCTGCAATGGTAACTCTGGATGCACGGAAAATTGTTGTACTTGTAATGATGATTTTCAATGTCTGCAATGTACAAATACTTACGATAAAACCAATATAAAAGTGGCGGATTTGATTGGTACGGAGGCGCGTGATAATGCCATTGTTAAAATTCCATATAATTATAAATTGGATACTGGCGTGGAGCTTGATACTACTTATCCGGTTTATGCGGGGGAAACCGTAAAAGTTAAAAGATTTTGGGTGGATGTTTTGACGAGATATAACAGTAGAACCTGGCATGATTATTCTACGATTGTGCCAAGTGCAAAGTATGCCTTATCTGCTTATGTAACTTCTGATTCGTCGGGTGGCTTTTCGGCCGGAAATGATATTCCTGGACAATTTGGTGATTTATGTAATGAGATTAAAAATAAAATTACTGATTCGAATGAGCCAAAACAATGTATTAATATTGACTCTTATGGTCCTGGTGTGATGAACCCAGATGGAAATATGGATGGTCATCGAGATGTAAAGATGCAAGATAAGATATTAGGTACATTTGATGCAAGTGCTGGTGATTACGTTTGTATGGTGGCAGCAATTTGGCCAACGGAGAGTGCAAGTGGTGACGCAGATATGGATTCTGGGGGTAATAATAAGACACGTTTTTCTACCCCTTCTTGTGTACGGATTGCTAAGAGGCCAAGTTTTCAAGTGTGGGGTGGGGATATGTATTCAAGGGTACCGGTAGATAATACACCGGGTACAAAACGAAATATATATAATAATTATTATAGGGGATGGAATAATCTTGGTGATTTTAAAAAGACTAGTAGTGATGATGGAGCGGTTAGGTTTGGCTCTTGGGTAGAGGAAGGATTGATATTTGGCGGCGGCTTGGATGATGGAGGAAAAACGACTACTATAGCTTCTGGAGCAGCAACTGGTTATAATGGGAAAAAAGCAACCGCTGACTATGGCAATTCTAGTACGAATATATGTCCAGATAGAGCACCATTGAGCTTCTCATGTGGTGATGATAATAAAGAAGTGTTGAGTTCTGGAATTGGAAGTTTGAGCGGTATTTCGAAGGGATTGATTGATTATTGGGTAAATGATCCTGATACAACAGGCGTTCATGGTAGTATCAATTTGAGTGATGGTATTGGAAGACAGCAAGAAAGCGCTACAGGTGCTAAGATAAAACATATAAAAGTTAATGGTAGCTTGAATATAACGGAGAGTATGGTACCTGAAAAGACGACTTTCTTGGTTGACGGTGATGATCAAGAAGTAACTATCGAGGGTGATATCAAATATGGGAATAGCTTTAGCTCGCTTGGCCAGATTCCGAAAGTAATAATTTATGCTAAAGATATAAATATCCGGTGCGATGTAGGTGAAGTTGATGCAATTTTGATTGCGACAAATAATGTAAACACTTGCTCTAATCCTGATGGTGATGATAGTAGTCCGGCGAGAGCGAAACAATTAAAAATTGTCGGTACGGTGATTACGAAAAAATTGAGCCTTGGGCGGACGTATGGAGCAGCAGCATGGGGAGGTGGTGATAAACCGAATGGCCAGGGTAAGGCAGCGGAAATATTTGATTATGACTCTACGATGTTGATGTGGTCTGAATATATGTCTAGTTCGGCGCAAACTGATACGCTTCAAACCGTATATCAGCAGGAACTTGCTCCAAGATACTAGATGGGCTTAACGAGAAAAATATTCTGATTTTTTCTTCCTTAATATGATAAAATTGTAATTATGAAGAGTAGCAGTGTGTTTGTCTGCCAGCAATGCGGGAATACCTATAAGAAATGGGTAGGGCAGTGCTCTAATTGTGGAAGCTGGAATTCTTTGGTGGAACAAATGCCAGAGGCTACTTCGGAAAAGAAAACGGCAATTGCCAAAGCGGAGCTTAGTGGCAAAAAATTAGATTTTGTAAAATTGAAAACCGTAGTGCCATCGGATGCGAAGGCGAGACTTTTGACGGATTTTAAAGATCTCGACATTGTACTTGGTGGTGGAATTTTGATGGGGTCGGTGTCGCTTCTGGCGGGGCAGCCAGGGATTGGTAAATCTACGCTTCTGATGCAAATTTGTGCAAGAATTGCTAAAAGTCACGATGTATTATATATATCCGGTGAGGAAAGCGCGGGGCAGGTAAAATTGCGTGCGGAAAGGCTAGGTGCAGACTCGGACAGACTTAATTTTGCCGCGTCAACATCGGCTAATGATATTGCAAAGACCATAGAATCGGGAGAATTTGACTTGGTGATAGTAGATTCTATTCAGACCCTGGCGGTGAATGAGATTTCTTCAGCTCCTGGGACGGTGTCGCAGGTAACTAATGCGGGGAACTTGATCATTCGGGCAGCAAAGGCGACCGATACAGCGGTAGTGATAGTAGGACATGTGACAAAGGAAGGGACTCTCGCTGGACCAAAAGTTTTGGAACATTTGGTGGATGTGGTATTAAACTTTGAAGGGGATAGATACGGTGGATTTAAAACTGTACGGGCGGTAAAAAATCGATTTGGTTCGACCAATGAAGTGGCGATTTTTGAAATGCTGAATTCTGGACTTTCTGAAGTAGAAAATCCGTCCGCGGCGCTTCTTGCGGAAAGGACTAATACAGACGGGTCGATTATTCTGGCAACTCTTAATGGCAATCGGCCGATTTTGGTAGAAATTCAGGCGCTTGCTACTAAGACTAATTATGGCTATCCAAAAAGAACGGCAAGTGGTTTTGATCTTAATCGTTTGAATCTTTTGATTGCGGTACTGGAGCGGCGGACTAAACTAAAATTATCGGATCGAGATATTTTTGTAAATGTGGTAGGAGGCATGAAACTTGCAGATGCGGCGGCGGATCTAGCGGTGTGTATGGCGATAGCATCGGCGGTGGCGGGTAGAAAATTGGGTGAAGAATACGTGGTGTTTGGTGAAGTGGGGCTTGGTGGTGAGATACGCTCGGCTTTTCGGGCGGATCAGAGAATCGCGGAAGCAAAGAAATTGGGTTTTTCTCATGCGATTGGGCCGTCTACTATAAAAGATAAATTTGTAATTCCGGCAAAAGACCTTCGAGAAACTTTGATAAGGTTTGTGAAATGAAAATTTTGGGAATCGATCCGGGAATTGGAATTTGTGGTTTTGGGATGATTGAAACGAATTCTGGCGCTAATCCTAAAGCGTTGGATTTTGGCGCGGTGACGACAAAGGTAGATGCACCGATGCCATCGCGACTTGGGGAATTATACGATTCTTTAAAAGAAGTTTTTGAGCAGACAAAACCGGATGTGGTGGCGGTGGAGAAATTGTTTTTTTCTAAGAATATTACAACGGGTATAGCAGTGGCGGAAGCGAGGGGGATTGTGCTTCTTGTGGCTGAACAGAGTGGTTTGCCGGTGTACGAGTATACACCAAATGAAATTAAAAAGATTCTAACTGGATATGGGTCGGCTACGAAAGCGCAAATGCAGGAAATGGTGCGAGTACAGCTAGGGTTAGCTAATAAACCAAAGCCGGATGATGCGGCAGATGCATTGGCGGTGGCGATTGTGTGTGGGTATCTTTATAAAACTGGCGAAACCGGCGGGAGTTATAAATTTTCAAATAATAGGCATTTGGACTTTTCTTTGGAAAGAAAAGTCCAGAAAAAGAAACCAGTAAGAAATTTGAATTAAAAGTGAATTTCAATTCAAATTTTGTTATAATATTGAATATGATAGCGCATATAGAGGGTAGAATAGATGAAAAATTTGGAAACTCTGTGGTAATTGATGTAAACGGAGTGGGATATGAAGTGATGGTGTCTGCATTTGATTATGACGACGCAAGACTTGGGGAGACGAAGAAGTTTTTTACTTATCACGCGGTGAGGGAGCAGTCTGAAGAGCTTTATGGATTTTCTTCTTTGACCGCTAAGAGATTGTTTGAACTTTTGATTTCGGTGCAAGGAATCGGGCCAAAGGCGGGGATTGCGATTTTGTCGCTTTCTGACGCGGAAGAAGTGAGGAACGCGATTGCTAATGCAGACGTGGCTTTTATTTCTAAAGCTTCGGGTGTGGGTAAAAAATCTGCAGAACGAGTGATAGTAGATCTTCGTGATAAAGTAGGCGCGCCGTCTAGATATGGCGCTTCGGAGGTAAAAACAGGCGTAGTTGGGGGTGCTTCTAAAGAACCAGATGAAGCCTTGGATGCATTGATGGCGCTTGGGTTTAGTCTTAAAGAGGCGACGGCTGCACTCGAAGATGTAGATACTTCATTATCTACGGAAGAACGAGTTAAAAAAGCGTTGCAAAAATAGGCGTAGTGTGATATAATTATATCTAATTGAATTAAATAAAGGTAAAATATGAGTTTTTCTATTTTAAAACAAATTGGTGACGCTCAGAAAAAGAAGAAAGTCGTGGATGTGCGTTCTGGTGACACCGTGAAGGTGACTCAGAAGATTAAGGAAGGTGACAAATTCCGTCTTCAGATGTTTGAAGGTGTGGTGATTCGGGTTGATCGCAAAGAGTCTCATACTGCACGAATTGTAGTACGAAAAGTGACTTCTGGTGTAGGCGTAGAGAAATCTTTCTTGATTCACTCGCCGCTAGTTGAAAAGATTGAGATTACTAAGCGTTCTAAAGTTCGCCGCAATAATCTTTCTTATCTTCGCGCAAGAAGTGGTAAATCTGCACGTCTTAGCTCTAAAGATTTTGATAGAGCTGCTGTGAATGACGTAAAAGTAGAAGAGGTTCCAGCTGAAGAGGCTCCGGTGGAGAAAGAAGAACAGAATGAGGAAGCTCCAAAGGCTGAGGCTCCAGCAGATGAAGCTGAAAAGCCAGCTGAAGAAGCTAAGCCGGCTGAGGCCTAATATTTAATGGCGATTCTTGGAATCGATGAGGTTGGACGCGGACCGCTTGCCGGTCCGCTTGTTGTTGGGGCGGTAATTTTGCCAGAAGATAGAGATGGAAAAAAGCCGGAGTGGGTGAATGAGTTGAAAGATTCTAAAAAATTGACTGCCAAGAAAAGGGAAGTCTTATCTGAAATAATCTTGAAGGAAAGTGCAGCTTGGGGGTTGGGCTGGGTCCCGGCGCATGAACTTGACGAGATGGGAATTTCGGCGGCTCTTAGTCTCGCGACTCGGCGAGCTGTGAAGTCGGTGCAAAAACTTCACGCGCCTTTTTCACAGATAGTAATTGATGGAAAAGTGAATTTTCTTAAAGATACTGCGCTTTCTGATTTTGTGTCTACTATGCCAAAAGCAGATAATCTTGTGAAAGAGGTTTCGGCGGCATCAATTATTGCAAAAGTAGCTCGGGATAAATATATGTATGAGTTGGATTCAAAATATCCTGGCTATGGATTTTCTAGCCATGTGGGCTATGGGACGGCTAAACATATGGCGGCAATCTCCGCACTAGGGATTACGCCTGAGCATCGGAAAAGTTTTGAGCCGATTAAAAGTATGGTGGGGCTTGAGAGACCTGGCGCTAATGGTAGGTCTGGTTCTGTTAGTGTTGTAAAAAATACAACACTTGTGGGGGCGCGTGGAGAGGAAGCGGCATGCAAATATCTAGTCTCTTGCGGACATGAAATTGTGGTGAGGAATTTTAAAACTCGGATGTGTGAGATCGACATTGTATCTTTGTGTGGTTCGGATTTGTATTTTACAGAGGTGAAAACGAGAGGAAGTGAGGATTTTGGTGGAGGTTTCGGTGCGATAGATAAGAAAAAACTAGAAAAAATGAAATTTGCAGTGGAGGTATTTTTGAAAGCGCGGCCAGAATACAAAAAATACAATCCACTTCTGGCGGCAGCAAGCGTAGACGGTAACTGTCAGGTGCTAGATTGGGTGATTATACGTTGAATTTGAATTCGACGACGTCGCCGTCTTGCATAATGTAAGTCTTGCCTTCGGTTCTGAGTTTGCCGGCGGCTTTTACTGCTTGCTCGGAGCCGAGCTCTTTTAGATCGTCGAAATTGCAGATTTGGGCGGCGATGAAGCCTCTCTCAAAATCTGTGTGAATAGTGCCAGCGGCTTCTGGGGCTTTTGAGCCTTTTTTGATGGTCCAGGCGCGACATTCTTTTTTGCCGGCGGTAAGGAAAGATTGCAATCCTAAAGTTTTGTAGGCGGCTTTGATGAGTTCGCCTAGCGCGTCGTCTTTTACGCCATAGCTTTCTAAGAATTCTTTTCTTTCGTCTCTATTCATGCCGGACATTTCTTCTTCGAGTTTGGCGTTTACGAAGATGGCTTCATTTGGGGTGACTAGGGCTTTTAGTTTTTCTTGCAAGTCTTTATCGGTGAGACCCTCTTCATCTATGTTGAACATATAAATAACTGGCTTGTCGGTCAAAAATGGGATGTTTTCATCGGCTGGGTCTTTTTTTCTTTTGGCTTCGATTTTGGCTTTGGTCTCTTCGTCGGCTAATTGTAATTCTAGGTTGATGATATCGATGTCGTTTTTGGCCTGAGCGATAATGTCGGTCTCGATTTTTTCGTCGGCTCTTACGATGTCGTCATTAATAAAAGCTCTTACTACGTGGCAGATAGCTTGGCACTCTCTGATGTGGGCGAGGAACTTGTTGCCAAGACCTTCGCCTTTTGATGCGCCTTGTACTAAGCCGGCGATGTCTACGAATTCTACAGTGGCTGGGACGATTTTTTCGGTTTCGTACATTTTGGCGAGAACGTCTAGGCGTTCATCTGGGACGGGGACGATGCCAATGTTTGGCTCGATGGTAGCAAAAGGATAATTGGCAGCGAGTGCGCCAGCGTTTGTAAGGGCATTAAATAGTGTGGATTTTCCAACGTTTGGAAGTCCGACGATTCCGATCTTTAAATTCATAACCAACCTGTGATATCTGTTATTATGGGTATAATTATACCACATTTTGGGTAGGGGGTTGAAAAAATGAGGAAGGTTAGATATAATGCTTCGCATGAAAAAAGGTAAAATTATCCCAAATGGTGTTATCTTAGAGAAACATGAATATAAGACGATTCTGTTATTTACCGAAATGGGGAGCGATGTGGAATTGATTCCAAAGAGTGAGAAAAAAGGAGTTCATGCACCAGATATTGTGATGAACGGGCTAAGATGGGAAATGAAAAGTCCGAAAGGTGAAGGAAAATATTTGATGCAGAATACAATTCAAAAGGCGGTGAAACAATCCAGGAATGTTATTGTTGATTTGAGGCGAGCAAAACGCTCGCAGGAAAGATGTTTGCAAGAGTTAGAGAAAGAGTTTGGCAGTTCGAAAAACTTGCAAAAATTAAAGGTAATTACCAAATCCCGTAAGATACTTGATTTTGAAAAGTAATTGGAGTATAATTAAGTTATTGGAGGCGAGTCCTGCATTGGATATATGCGGGATGTCGCCTTCTTTTTTTGTTTGGTTTTGATGTCCTTCTATTTTGGTTTTGGCAGGTGGATTTTAACTGAAAACGGGATAAAAGAAACGGGTTGGTTTAGAAATTCAAGATTCCTACTCCCAATTTATAACCAACCTATGTATCTGTTAATTTAGATATAATTATGACATATTTTGGTATAATGGTAATATGATACGGCGAAGTAAGTCTTTTGTAGTGGCGAGCATAGCTTTGATATTGGTGGTGGTTTTTGTGTATTTGAATTTCGGAGTAATTAAGGATATTGTGGTAGGAATGGGGTATCGACCAAGCAGCGAAATGGCGGCGATAAGAGAGAGTTTGGAGCTAACTAATATAGGGTCAAGGATTTTTAACGCAGTGCAACCGGAGTTAAAAGAGAAACAGGAGTTTAACCAGAGATGTCGAGAAATAGAAAATGAAGATGCGATTCTTGGTTGTTATACGGAAGATAAAGTGTATGTTTATAACATTATAGATGCGGAGCTTGAGGGGATCAGGGAGCTTACTGCGGCGCATGAGCTTCTTCATGCGGTATATCATCGGATGGGTGATAAAGAGAAAGATAAATGGGCCAAGATTTTGAGCTCTGTATACGAGGATAATAAAGATACTATTGGTGTTGAGATTGACATTTATTCTGATGACCAAAAAATGGAAGAACTATATGTAAGGGTGGGAACAGAAATAAAAAAATTACCTGATGAATTGGAAAATCACTACGCGGAGATTTTTAAAGACCAGGATAAAATAGTGGATTATTATGAGAGTTATATTTCAGTTTTTCGAGAGATAGAGAAAAAATTGGAAGAATTACACGGTAAGGCCAGTGAGCTTGAGGCCGAAATCAATGGAAAAACCGATGAATATAAAACAGCGGTGGCGAATTTGAATGCAGAGGTAGGAGAGTTCAATGAGTGTGCAAAGACTCCAAATTGTTTTTCATCCAACTATGTTTTTAATACAAAAAGGGCGGCGTTGGTTTTGAAACAGGAAAATCTGTCGGCTATGTATGACGACATAAATAATCTAATTAATAGTTATAATGCTATAGTGGCGGAGTATAATGAAAATGTATTGCATGGGCAGATGCTTAATATGACAATAAACTCTAGCGAAAAAGTAAATGAATTCTAACCAGCGCGGTTGATGTGAGCTTTTTTGGCTATTTCTGATTTTTGGATGGCTTCTTGATAGATTTTTTCGTAGCGATGAATCTTGAAAGCTTTTATGCCAGCCCAGATAGAAATAGCAGAAAAGACTACTATGCCAGTAGAAACGATTGCCATAAGGCTAATCTTTTGGTTGGTATGAGGACGGGCGGTCTCTGGTACGAGAACGATCTCGTCTTGTGATGCTTCTGTTTGCGAGGTTTCCGGTTCTTCTTCTTTTTGAGTTTCTTGTGGGGTTTCTGGAACTTCTTGTTGGACTTCTGGTTCTGATGGGGCGGTTACTGGTTCTTCCGTGATGGCAGGAGCGACATAAGATGGTTTAGACGCCGGAGTTGGAGTCGGGGCTGGTGTAGGAGCTGGCGCAGGAGCTGGTGCAGGGGCTGGCGCAGGAGCTGGCTCTACCGGAGCGACTGGTTCGACGATTTCGGTTCCTGCTGGATCTTTGATTTCTCCATCCCATTCTTCGCCTGGTTGTACGGATTCTTCGGCATAGACAATTGACGGTGAGGCAAAGAGGCCAAGACCGATTACAAACACAAAAAACACCTTAACTATCTTGTTCATTGCGCTTATTATATCATAGATTTGTAAAAAAAGCAACATATGCTATAATAATAATCAGTGAAGATTCTGAAGTGGAGAAGGCTGGCGGTAGTTTTAACGGCGCTCGTAGGGGTGATAGCGTGGTTGATTTTGAATCCTAAAAGCTACGAGCAGATTTTTACAAAAGTAGAAAATACAGGGGCAGAGGCGGCGATTGGTAACTACGATACTTCAGATAATAAGCTGGCGATTAACATATTGGAGCTTTTGGAAGTAAAGGGGAGAGCACCAAAAACAGGTTATTCTAGGGAGGAATTTTATAATGGTTGGCCCACAGTGGAGGGATGTAATTTGAGGCAAAGAATTATAAAAAGGGAGTTTGGTGAAACGGCAGTGCTTGATGGGTGCAATGTGGTGGCGGGAGAATTTGAAGAGCCGTATACGGGTGAGTATAAAATTTTTAAAACGCGTGAAGAGATTTCTAAGGGGATACAAATAGACCATGTAGTAGCATTATCGGATGCGTGGCAAAAAGGGGCGCAATATTTCACGAAAGAGAAGCGTTATGAAATTGCGACCGATCCACTGAATTTATTGGCGGTGGACGCATCGGCCAACACCAAAAAATCGGATGGAGATGCGGCAACTTGGTTGCCTGCTAATAAAAAATTTCGGTGTCAGTATGTGGCGAGGCAGGTGTCGGTAAAATATAAATATGCGCTCTGGGTGACAGAGGCGGAAAAAACTGCAATACATAATATTTTGGCAACCTGCCCGAATGAACCTGTGCTATAATGGAATTATAAGTGGAGGTAATATGAAAAAAGTTGTTTGGTCTTTGATAACTGGTGCGGTGGTGCTAGCGATAGGGGCATTTTTGATTGGGCGATATGCCTTTCCGAGTACGGAATTAGCTAGTTTGCCAAAACCGGAACTATCTGAGGGGCAGCGTGGGCAGTTGGGAATTGATAAAAATATCAATGAATCCAATATTGATAAATATCTCGGACGATCCGATGCGGTATATCGAGACATGCGGATGCTTAAAGATCCAGGGAATTATGAGGCAATTGGCGGAGATTCGTATCTTTCTGGATTTGTAGACGGATTTGAGGTGGTGCCTTTGCCATATTTAATGAATGTAACAGGGCTTCCGGAACAGGTTGGGGATACTTATCGTGGCAAAACTTTATTTACTAATAATAACGGAGTTTATACGCCAAATTATAAGGAATCTATAGCAGTTTTGGAGGCATTATTCCCAAAAGACAAAGTGATATTCTTGATGTGTGGTGGTGGTGGATATGCAGGGATGACAAAGAATATGCTGGTAGCACTTGGCTGGGATGCGGATAAAATTTATAATGTGGGTGGATACTGGTATTATAATGGCGCAAACAAAATAGAAGTAAAACGAACTGGGGCGGACGGCAAGACAGTCTATGATTTTTATAAAGTACCATATCATGATATTGATTTGGACGCCTTAACGGAGAACAAATGAAAAAATTAAAAGTTTGGCAGTTGCTACTAGGACTTCTATTTGTGGTGGGTGGCGCAACGTTGTTTGTTTTGGCAGTAAGTGGGGTGTTTGGTGGTGCGAAAGTGAAGCTTTCTTCTGAATATATTTGCGGAGAAAGTTGCGATGGTGAATACATAGAACTTAGTGCGGACGACTATGAAAAGTTAATAGCCGACAAAAAATCTTTTGTAATCTTCGTGGATCAAGGTGGGTGTACGACGGCAGATAGATTGGAAGGGTTTGTGAAAGATTGGTCTATCAACAATGGCATAAAAGTTTATAAAATCATGTTTGAAGACATGAAAAAAACTTCTCTATATAACTCAGTGAAATATTATCCTTCAGTAGCGGTGGTGTCATCAGGAAAAGTAGTGAATTTTTTGAGGGCAGATTCTGATGAAGATGCAGATGCTTATAATAAATATGATGCATTTTTGAATTGGATGCGATTTGTGGAAAAATAACTAAAAAAAGTTATAAAAAATATTGACATTAAGCTTTTGCTTAGTTATAATGGGAGATGTTAAAGGTTATACATTTAACATAAAATATAAAATTAATTCTGCTTTTAAGCAGGAGGAGAAATATAATGAAAAAATCGTTAATTGCGGCTGGTGCAGCTTCTGTGGCACTTGCGGCTATGCCAATCGTAGGTGCTTTTGCAGCAGATTTTGGTTCCGTAAGTGATACCGTCAATGTAACAATTTCTGATGGTTGTACGGTTACTAATAGTACTACCAATCGTACAGTATCTGTTCCTAGCATGACTGCTGGTTCTGCTGCTCAAACTGCTGATGGTGCAGCGATCTCAATTGTCTGTAACGCTACTGGCTGGACCGTTTCTGCGGCTGGTGCTACTGAAGGTACGAACAAGAACTCTTTGTATAGTGGTACTTATGAGATTCCTACTGGGAATACATTCAGTGGAAGTAATTCTGCATGGGGTCTTAAGGTTACTGCTAGTGGTGCAACTGTTGCTACTGGCTATAATGATTATACGAACGTTCCTGGTGCCGCTGGTGCGACTGTCGCTACTGGTAGTGCTACTTCTGGTTCGGTTACCCCATCCTACAAAGTATTTGCAGCTGCCAATCAGGAAGCAGGTGCTTATTCGGGTAAGGTAGTTTATACTATTTCGTTAGGCGCTTAAGATTTGAACTCAGAGGTTGGCGTGAGCTAACCTCTGAGTTTGTATTGTAAAAATGGTGGGCACTGTGGGTGGACACCATATATTAATTTAAACAAGGGAAAGTGAAATGAAAACGAAGGAGGTGGAGAAAGGATCTATCAAAGCAATTGTCGTTTTGATAGTTTTTTTGGTTTTTGTAACAGCGATAGTGTTTTTTCTATTTAATATACTAAGAGGCTCTGAGCCCAAATTGACTTCTGATAATGATGGCAATGGGACTGAAACCTCGTTTCTTTATTGCAAAACGAAATCTAAGGATACGCCGAATGCTTTTTTTGATTTATCGGCCGCAGAATCAGCTATTCAGACGATAAAGGTGATATATAATAATAAAAAAGTTAGTAATATTTCTTATAATTCTGATATACTATATAGTAGTGAGGATGTTGCGAAGAATGAGGAGGCAAAGATGAATTTTCAGTACGGTGATTACGTGCAAAAAAACAGCAGAAAGATGGAGGATTTTTCGCCGAATTTTTCCGTTTCGGGTAATAAAGTAAAAATCAGCCTGTTTGCTACTGCGGATATGTTGACACCTATATTTTCAAAGATTTTTTTGATAGATATGACAAATACGGCTTTGTCTAGTTATACTCCAAAAGTACTCTCTACTGCTTATAATAATATGGGATTTGATTGTGAGATAAGAGAGTAAAATAATATTAATAATAAAGGAAAAATATGAAAAAGACGATATCTAAGATCAAATGCGGTGGAATAATAGCTAGCTTAATGTTGGCAGTGAATCTTCTAGTTGGTTTTTTGCCTTTTGCAAGCGCTTTTGCAGAAGGGGCGAATGTCTATTTGACTTTATCTCCTATGTCTCAGAAAATTATCTTAACTCCAGGAGAAACGTATGAAGGTACGATTAATGTAATAAATAGCGCTTCCTCTACAGAACCTTTGAACTATGAAGCTAAGGTGGGGTCGTATTCGCCTACTCGCGATAACGGGAAGGATGATTATACCGGTTCTGATGTAGTAACTCGATCTAATTATAATATTATAATGGACTGGATCACGATTGATCAGCCTACTGGGACTTTGGAGCCAAATGGCACTAAGGTTCTTACTTACAAAGTACAAGTTCCAAAAAATGCTCCGGCAGGTGCACAGTATGCCTCGATTTTGGTTTCTGATGCGTCTACGGGGAAAAATAATAAAAATACTACTAGTATCGAAAGCAAAGTGCAGATAGCTTCGATTATTTACGCTAATGTAGCCGGTAAGACTACAGAAAAAGCCACTATTATTGAAAATGATATGCCGAGTGTTTTGACTAATAATAAGTTAGAAGCTACTTCTATGGTAAGAAACGAAGGGAATATTTACGCTGATGCGTACTATACTCTTCAGGTTTGGCCAATGTTTTCAGACGAAGAGCTCTGTACTAATGAAGAGAATGCGGAGGCTAGTATGATTCTCCCGAATACCGAGAGATATCATGTCCAAAGTTGTGACCTTCCGGCTGTAGGTATTTTTAGAGCTAAACAGGTTGTTAAGATTTTTGGCGAGGAATCTGTGTTAGAGAAAACAATCATGGTTTGCCCTGTTTGGTTGATGATCTTGGTTGTAGTGATTATTGTAGGTGTTGTTATGGCAATTGTGATTTTAATAAAAAAGCACAAAAAAGGTGTTGACACCGACTAAAATGTGCGCTATAATAGAGGAAGTTTAGGTAAGTCGCCTTTGCGACCTCTACAAAAGTAAGGAAAGCGAGGAAATATTATGAGGTTGCTTTTGGAGTGACCGAAGTGATATCTTGAAGCTCTCTGTTTAACAAGTTGAATTAACGATGAAAAGATTTTAGACATAAGCATCAGCAATTGATTGAACATCGATTGCTAGTTATGTCAATGCATAAAAAGGTAATTAAGGGCACTGATAGTGGATGCCTTGACAATCAATACCGATGAAGGCCGTAGGAGTCTGCGATAAGCCTCGGGGATCTGACAACGAGAAATGATCCGGGGATTGC
>JAFWMK010000021.1 GCA_017545585.1 Candidatus Saccharimonadota bacterium | reverse complement strand
TAGGGCGCGCGGTCTAAAACGCTTAATCTCTGCACTGGGAATTACGCTCCTTGTTGCAGTTTTTTGTGGCATCATCGGAATAACTAGCCACAAAGCTCTAGCAGAGTCCTCTGCCAATATGAATTTAAAAGCCAGCATAAGCGATATTACTATAGATATTACTCTTCCTCAAACCGCCCAAGTTATCAGCCTCACCCCAAATGCATCTTTAGAGACTATCGAGACTCCAATCTTAGTTACCACCACCAACCCCGGTGGTTATACGCTTATAATGAATGGTAATACCACCGACCTTACTCGCACTGCTGCTATGGATGGCGTGTACCCAACAATCCCGACATTGGATCAAGCCACTTCGCCAGCTGAGTTTGCCGTTAATCATTGGGGGTATCGGTTGCCTTCCGATGCTACTTTTTCTCCGTTTAATAATGAAGGAATTACCGTAGGGCAGGCTAGGGAAGCAGTCGAAGATAAACAAGAAACCATCATCTTTGGCGCCAAAGTTAACTCCCTAACTCCCATTGGTGACTATGAGATTACATTGAATTTTACCGCAATAGCCACTCCACCTATGACAATCAACAATGTTAATTATATGCAAGAATTCAAGACCATGTCAGAAAACGACAAGTCCTCAGTCCTTGCCTCTATGAATGAGGGGACTTCTTATCCGATAACAGATTCTCGAGATAATACACCATATACCATTGCTAAAATTGGCAATCAAGTGTGGATGACCAAAAACCTAGACCTAGCTGGTGGCACCACTTTGACCCCACAGAACTCTAATGTTACGAGTAGCTATACCTTGCCAGCCTCATCTGCTTCTGGTTTTTCAAGCGACTCCACTGCGTATGTATACAATAGTGGCAGTACTACTTGTGCTAGTGATAGTCCATGCTATTCTTACTATTCTTACCTAGCCGCTACAGCTGGCACCAATCCAAGTTCTGGCAATGCTACTTCAGACATTTGTCCAGCTGGGTGGAGGCTGCCTACTAAATCGGAATATGAGACTCTTATGGGTACTTATAACACCGGAGCTAAACTTACTGCCAGCCCTTTTCTTGCTGTTTACGCCGGCACCTACAACACTTCGTCGCTCGGTAATGGCGGTAGCGTCGGCTACTACTGGTCGTCTACTGCCTACAGTAGTAGCAACGCGTACGGCTTGCGCTTCAATAGTAGCGGTGCCGTTGTCGACAACTACAATAAGAGGAACGGGTTTAGCGTACGTTGCGTTCAGTCCTAGAGGGTCGTAGTTCGGGCGAGGTTGGCGGCTTTGTCGGCGAGTTCATTTAGCTCTAGGCCGGCGTGGCCTTTTTCCCAAATTAGTTTGACGTCGTTTGTCTGATATAGATGGTAGAGCTCTTGGACGAGGTCGAGATTTTTGATCTCGCCGGTTTTCTTGGTCCAATGATTCTTTTCCCAGGTGGGAGCCCATTTGGTAAGGACATTGATCCAAAATTCGGAGTCGGTATGAATCTCGACTGGTTCGTTTCTAGTGGAAGCGTACTTGATAGCGGCTTTGATAGCGGTGGCTTCCATACGAATATTGGTGGTGTCTTTGTCGGCACCGGTTATGACTGGTTTTTTGGTCTTGGCGTCGATTACTGCCCAGCCGCCGGGGCCGGGGTTGGGACTAGCACTACCATCAGTCCAAAGAATTTCCATTTAATTTTCCTCCATTTCTGTAAAACTTTCTTGTAGATAACGATAAACAATAGAGATAATTTCGGAAACACTATCATTAGTGTTGATATAGAAAAGATTTTCAAATGCTTGCTCTCTATAGCGGATGATGGGTTCGGCGATTAGGGCATGGATGAAAGATTGGGTGGCGCCGTTTATCCCAGTAAAATCAAGAGCGATACTATCTCCTTGTGCTATGGTAGGAATGATATCTTTTTGACGAATCGTGCGAGCGAGATCTTTGTTTTCGCCAAAGTCACCAATAATGTTTTGCAAGATAATGGTTTTTCTCATCTATTACTCCTTTCAAAATTCGGGGTGTAGAATTTTTGGCGGCGACGTTCTCTTATGGCTTCGTCGTAAGTAGTGCTGATTTTATGTAATAATTCGTTGAACTCTGGGGTGTCATCAAGAGAAATATCTAGAGCAACAAGTGTGCCTGGAAAATCTGGAGCGCTATTAGTGGCAAAATGCTCTTCTTTGAATGGATCGGCGGTGTAACGGAGCTTGAGACGCTTATCCCATTTGTACAGGAGATATTCTGCTTTACCACTGTAAACAAGGAAATAATTGCGAGTAGTTTTGGCGATAGAGCGCACATAAAATAATCCAGCGCCGGCGTTTTCGAAAGTGCCGCCTTCTTTTTTGGTGGTGCCAGAAATGCCAGGAGTGAGAGCTAGTTTGATGGCATCTAGGTCGGTCTTAGGGTGCCAAATCTTTGACATACTATGCCATATTCCGATGCCAGTGTCGCAAATAGCCAGACTAACCTTGTGGGATTTTTCGTAGTATCTAGCAGTGACGATAGCGCCATCCTTGGAACATGAATGTTCGAGTACGTTGCGAACAAGTTCCCCAATGACATAACGAACGATACGTGATTGATCTTCTGGCAAGTGAAGCAACGGAACGAAATCGGCGATGAAGGCGGATTGTTCTTTGGCGGTTTTGATAATACGAAGTGGGATGTAGCGGCCGGATTGTTCAGTATCGCTGCTAGGCGTTGGTGACGGGGTGGATAAAAAGTCATATAACCCCATCTGGGATAGATACTGTATGCCATCTGGAGTGTCTGAGGTGATTGTGGAATTGTCTTTGCCGACTTTGATAGCAAGGGCTGCGGACAAGGCTAAATATGCAGGATGAACGGCGATGCGCTTTTTGTCTGTGGAAATAGAAAGAAAACTCGAATCAGTGGTGTCAAAAGTACTCAAGAATTGTTTGAAATTACGTAGATTATCTTGTCCAGAAAAATGGAGCTTCATAAGTATATTGTATGATAGAAAAACAAAGTTGTCAATACTCGTAGAGCGTAATTTCTAGTTTTTTCGCTCTACGAGTAATTTTTACCTCACGATGGCGAATTTATTTTTGCCTTTTTTAATGATTGCGACTTGATTTATGTCGATCTCTGCGGTGACTTTGGTGCCATTAATTGAAACGGCGTTGCCGGCGATGAACTCGCGGGCTTTTTTCTTGGAATCGGCAAGTTTTGAGTTTACGAGGATGTCTACGAGATTGGCACCTTTTGCAACGACTGGGAGGTAGGCGGAGAATTCGGTGAGCTCGTCTTCGGAAAATTCGGAGAAATCGGTGTCTTTATTAAACAAAGTTTCGGATAGATTTTCGATGGCTTTAGCAGCGGCAGCGCCGTGAACTACGGCAGTGGCACCACTCGCGAGGGCTTTTTGGGCGAGTCTTAATTCGGGGTGTTTTTGATGTTCTTCTAGGATGTGGTCGATCTCGGTTGGTTCGATTAACGTGTAAATTTTGAGTAGAGAGGCTACGGCTTCGTCTGGTTGGTTCATCCAGAATTGGTAAAAATCGTAAATAGAAGTGTAATTGCCGGAGCCGTTGTCAGAACTAGCGAGCCAGATGGCGTTGCCTTCGGATTTGCCGAATTTTTTGCCGGTGATTGGGTCGATGACAAGTGGGGTGGACCAGGCATCGGCATCGGCGTCCTCTAATCTTTTGATGAGGTGAATACCGGAAGTACAATTGCCGTATTGGTCGGCGCCACAAAGTTGCAAAGACACACCATGTTCTCTGTACAGATGAAGGAAATCGTAGCCTTGAATTAAAGTGTAAGAAAACTCGGCGTAAGAAATACCAGAGCCGCCACTACCGATGCGATTTTGGACGAACTGGCGATCGAGAAGCTGAGTCATGGAGAAGTTTTTGCCAATTTCACGAAGGAAATCGAGATAATTGATGTTTTTGAACCAATCGTAATTATCAACCATAGTGAGACCTGGAGTCTCGTGATCTTTGATGTTGCCATCGCCGGCATTGATAACTTTCTCAATTTGCTCTTTGATACACTGCTTGTTGTGTTCGACTTCTTCCTTGGATTTGAGGTCGCGCTCGGCGTTTTCTTTTGGATCGCCGATTTGGCCGGTGGCGCCACCAACTAGTAAGTACGGTTCGTAACCGTGGCGGACGAAACATGCACACATCATAAGAGCAGCGAGATTGCCAATGGTGAGGGAATCGGCGGATGGGTCAGCACCCCAATAGAATTTTTTGGACTCTCTAGTATCTAAGTCTGCGGGATTTTTGATGGTGGTTTCGGCTTGAAAACCACGATAGATTAGTTCCTCTGATAATTTCATATTTATATTATAGCATAAAAAATGCTATTGATACTATCGGCAAAAACTTTTGGAGAAATTAATTTCTTCGTTGATTTTTGCCGATAGATAGAGTATAATGAGAATATGGACTTTGTAAGCGTAGAAGAGATTGCTAAAAAATGGCAGATTTCTGAGCGGAGCGTGCGTAATTACTGTGCCAATAATCGGATCGATGGCGCTATTTTGGATGGTAAAACTTGGTTGATTCCAGCTGACGCTAAAAAGCCAGAGCGGATTAATCAAAAAGATTCTACGAGTACTTTACTAGAGATTTTGCGTCAAGAAAACAAATTATCGCTTAGAGGCGGAATCTACCATAAGGTGCAGATCGAGCTTACATATAATTCTAATCATATCGAAGGTAGCCGTTTGACTGAAGACCAAACGAGATATATTTTTGAAACTAATACGGTAGGATTTTTGCAAAAATTCAAGGGGGTGAGGGCGGATGACGTGGTGGAGACGGCTAATCATTTTAGATGCGTGGATTATATTATTGACAATGCAAATCGTCAAATCAGTGAGCATATGATCAAAAGCTTGCATTTGCTGCTCAAAAACGGCACTAGCGATTCACGCGAAGATTGGTTTAATGTGGGAGAATATAAAAAATTGCCAAATGAAGTTGGTGGAATGCGGACGACTTTACCGGAAGAAGTGGCGGGGGAGATGGCTAAGTTAATTTCTGGCTATCGGGCAAAAAAATCTCCTAGACTGAGGGATCTTTTAGATTTTCATCAGCAATTTGAATTAATTCATCCTTTTCAGGATGGTAACGGTAGAGTGGGACGACTAATTCTTTTTAAGGAGTGTTTGCGTCTAAATATTATTCCGTTTATTATTGATGAAGATTTGAAGATGTTTTATTATCGAGGGCTTCGTGAATGGTGGAAGGAGCCGGGCTTTTTGATGGAAACTTGCAAGGTGGGTCAAGATAAGTTTTTGACCTATTTAGATTATTTTCAAATTAAACCAGGAGAAAGGGGCTAGAATGTATTTAGCGGTGCTTGGGCGTGAGCCGGAATTATCAATAGCGGAGCTAGAGGCGCTTTTTGGTGAAGTCAAAAAAATGACTTCACAGATTGCGGTGTTTGGTAGCAAGATCAAGCCGGAGATCGGGCGGTTGGGTGGTACGCTTAAATTAGCGGAAAAATTAAATGAAAAGCCACTGGATTTTTTGATGAAAGTCCCGGAAGGAAAAGTGACTTTGGGGGTGTCTGATTATTCTAAGGGCGCTTCAAAAAAATCTGCTACTCTTGAAGCGATGAAATTGAAGAAGATCTTGGTGCGGCAGGGGCGGAGTGTGAGAGTGGTGATGGGGGACTTAGCGGTGCTTAGTACGGCGACGTCACTTCATAATGGTTTGTCTGGGAAAAATCCTCGCAAAATAGAGTTAATTAAAACGGACGAGGGATGGTACAAAGTAATCGGGGTACAAGACATCGATGCTTATTCGCGTCGTGATCAGGGGAGGCCGGCTCGCGATGCAAAAGTGGGAATGTTGCCGCCAAAGTTGGCTCAGATTTTGATTAATCTTTGTGGGCCTTTGCCAGAGGGTGCGTGTGTTTTGGATCCGTTCTGCGGGACTGGCGTGGTTCTTCAGGAAGCGCTTCTGATGGGGTATCGGGCTTATGGTACGGATGTTTCGGAAAGAATGGTGGAATATTCTCGGAGAAACTTGGAATATTTTAAATTTTCTGATTTTGAATTGGAAGTTGGAGATGCTACGAATCATAAATGGTCTGGCGTGGATGCGGTGGCGTGTGAGGGGTATCTAGGTAGACCGATGAGCAAAGCTCCTTCAGAAATAGTGTTAAAAGAACAAAAACAGGAGTGTTCTAGCATTATTTTGGGATTTTTGAAGAATTTGAGTAAGCAAATTAAGAAAGGTACGCCAGTGGTGATGGGAATTCCGGCATGGCTTAGGTCGGATGGGACATATTCTAGGCTAGATATTCTTGACTTAATTCAAGATATGGGGTATAATGTTAATAATAAAACGCGCGGCGGGCTTCTCTATTATAGAGATGGTCAAGTCGTGGCAAGAGATATAATAATATTAAGGAAAGATTAAATGTCACACGTAAAAGCTGGCGGTACCGCCAAGAATATACACAACAACCCTGGTCAGCGCCTTGGCGTGAAGCGTTTTGGTGGCCAAAAAGTCAAAAATGGTGAAGTGATTGTCCGTCAGACTGGTTCTACTAAGATTGCTGGTCCTGGTACTTATATGTCTAGGAATTTTACCATTCATGCTGCCAAAGATGGTGTAGTAACCTTCGTAAAAACCAAGAAAACGCATTTTTCTGGTAAATCGTTGCTAAGAGTACGAGTGGAAGTAAGATAAAAATAGCCCCGGAGGGGGCTATTTTTTGTGCTATAATTTTATTATGGCTAAAAAGAAAAAGGGCTTTAAATTTCCGTGGCGTGTAATTATCTCAATTGCGACTTTTGGCTTGGTGGGTTACGTAATTTATCAGAATTGGGATGGGTTTGTCGAGACTTTTGAGAACTTAAATCATGCAAATATTTTTGTTTTGCTACTGTTGGTGCCAGAACAGCTATTCATGTACTATGCGTGTGGGCAGATTTTTTTCTCGTATCTAGAGAGTAAATATCGGAAAGTGTTTTCTAAAAAAGAAAAATTGAAAATTTCGACGGAGATGAACTTTGTGAATCGAGCGGTGCCGGCTGGAGCAGTGGGCGGTTTGGCATATTTGACTTATCGATTAAAGCCGTTTGGGGTAAATGCAGGGCAGGCGAGTTTTCTTTATATTTTTCGATTTGCCGTAACTACAGTGGTAAACTATGTACAGGCTCTCATTGCGATTTTGATTTTGTTTGCACTAGGTTCGATTCCGCCAGAAGCGAATTGGATTATCTGGGTGTCGCTCCTCATGAATATGGGGGTGTTTACGATACTGGGCTTGATCATCTATGTGGCAAGTAGTAAAAAACGGATTGAGTGGTTTGCTAAGGTGGTAGGTAAAGTGATAGCGTTCGTTGTTAGGACAGTGACGTTTGGACGCAAGAAGAGCTTATTTAGGCGAGATGAAATCCAAAATTATTTTCTTAGCATTCATGACTGCGTGGTGATTGTGAAAAAAGATAAAAAATCGCTGTTTAAACCAACGGTGTGGGGATTTGTTTATAGTCTTTGTGAAATTGGAGTGTATTGGATTGTGGCATGTGCAATGGGGCGGCCGGAAATTCTACCGATAATTATGGTGGGTGAGGCAATTGGATCGGTGTTTGACGGAATTGTGCCATATGGTCCGTATGAACTTGGTATGGCGGGAGTGATGGGGATTTTGCTTGGCGGGACCGAGGAGGCGGTAGCGATTTCGGTAATTACGGTAGTAATGGCAAGAGCTCTGTCTTTGATATTTACAATCGGTACGGGATATTGGCCGTATCAACAAGCAATTAGAGGAAAAAACGTAGATGGAAAATCTGACGCCGACAGATCTGGTCTCACTAATTAATCAGACGCTGGAATATGCGTATGCTTCGGTGACGGTGGTGGGGGAAGTTTCTGAATTTAAAGTGAATCAAGGAAAATGGGTATTTTTTAATATCAAAGACGAAGAAACAAGTATTCCGTGTTTTATGACTTTGTGGCAACTTACGGTGCCACTTGAAGACGGAATGAAAGTAGTGGTAAGGGGTGCGCCAAAAATTACTAAATGGGGTAAATTTTCTTTTACGGTTTCTAAAGTGGCGCCGGTGGGTGAAGGTTCGCTTAAAAAAGCCTTCGAAATGCTAAAGAAAAAATTGGCTCATGAGGGACTCTTTGATGTAAGTCGAAAAAGGTCTTTACCGGAAGATCTAACAAAAATCGGGGTGATTTCTTCGGTGGATGCGGCAGGATATAAGGATTTTGTGAAAATCATCAATGCTCGGTGGGGAGGGATGAAGGTTTTGACTGCACATACGCAGGTACAGGGAATTGATGCACCAGAGCAAATCATGCGGGCGCTAAAATATTTTAACGAGCGTACTGATGTACAGGCGATTGTTCTCATTCGTGGCGGCGGGAGTAAAGATGATCTGTCGTGTTTTAACGATGAAGCTTTGGTAAGGGCGGTGGCGGCATCAAAAATTCCGGTGGTTTGCGGAATTGGACATGAAATAGATGAATCTTTGTGCGATCTTGCTTGCGACGTGAGAGCTTCGACACCTTCTAATGCAGCAGAACTTTTGACGAAAGATCGAAAGACCGAAAAAATTGCTGAAAAAATAGACAAAATTTATCAGAAAATTTTGTCGGAAATTAGAGTTTTGGAATCGGAAGCTTCTCAGAAAAAACGGATAATCGAAACGCTAAATCCGGAGTTGGTTTTGAAGCAGGGGTATGCGATTTTGGGGGGATCGTTAACTGTAGGTGGTGTTGTAAAAATTACAACATTTGATAAAGAAGCGGAGGCGGAAGTTAAAAAAGTAATTAATAAAGGAGTAAAATGAGCGAAAAGAATTTGAATCAAAAATTAAAGGATCTGGACAAAAAGGTAGAATGGTTTTATTCGGATGACTTTAAACTAGAGAAGGCAGTAGAAAAATACAAAGAGGCTTTGGCGCTTTCTAAAGAAATTGAGGAAGATTTAAAAAATTTACAGAATGAGATTGAGGTTTTAAGCGAAGATTTTTCAAAAGATACTTAAATATGGTATAATGTGATTATGGATAATAAACAGAATTCTGGACAGCCATATACGGCGGCGTTTTCGCAGCCAATTACTTCACCACAGGGTGCTGATGCTAGTCAGCCGGTGGGGCCTTCACAAATGGCGCAACCGATGGAGATGCAAAATATACAACAAAATCCGGTAACTGGTCAGCCGATGATAATGCAGGCGCCGGCACCGATTTCAGAACCTAAAAAAGACGTAAAATCTTTGGTTAAAACAATTGCGATTATTGCGCTTTCGCTACTTTCGCTTACTTTTATTGGATTGTTTATTTGGATGTTTACACAGTATGATGCGGCTCATACGGATGTGCAAGGGCAGATTGATGATGCGGTGGTAAAAGCAATAGATACTAATACGATGAAGCTTGAAAATGAGTTTGCAGAGCGAGAAAAATATCCATTTTTGACTTTTGCTGGTCCGGCGGATTATGGTGCTCTGACATTTGAATATCCAAAAACTTGGAGTGTGTATGTACCAATGAATGCAGCGAACGGTGGGGATTTTGAAGCTTACTTCAATCCAGTGCAGATAGACGCAGTGAATAATGAAAATGTAGATTCGCTGAGGCTTTATATTAGAAATGTACCGTTTGAAGATGTGACAAGACAATATCAAGGTAGTATCGAGGGCGATGCCCCAGAAATGCGACTTGATAGTGTAGTAATTGGCAAAGAAAACAATATCAATGCTAACCGCTATACTGGTAGAATCCCGGGGACAGAGTTTAATGGGTTTGTGGTGATCTTTAAGATTCGAGACAAAACTGTGATAATGCAGTCTGATTCGGTGTTATTTGAAAACGATTTCAATACTTTGCTTGCTTCTATTCGATTCAATGCGTGATATAATAGAAGTATATGTTGGAGGTAGATGGAGCGGTAGTGGTGGCGCGGGAGCTCAAGCGCCCGCTTTTGGAACTGAGACAGCTTGCGCTCGGGTTTGATGGAAATGGGTCGGAAGACGAAAAGATCCGGCTTGAGATGGTGAAAGTGGCTGATATGGCGATGCGGCAAGTGGATGATTTGACGAAGATCAGAGAACTTGCTCAGAATAAATTTAAACTTGGGCCGGTGGCGGTGAGGGCACTTTGTGATGACGTGATGAGAGAGCTGTCGGAGCTTTATAATGGTCATAAATGCGAAATGTTGGTAAAATATTCTAACCGTTCTAGATTGGTGAGTGCAAATCCGGAATTACTAAGGAGCGTGGTGTTTAACTTGGTGCTAGATGCTACGCAATATGTAGAGGAGGATACTAGGGCTGAGCTCAAAGTACGTGAAGCAAAAGGAAAAGTAGAGATAAATGTGAGAGATTTTGGACCGGCGCTTCCAACTACGGTATGGAAAGAGATGCAAAATAATTTGATTAAACCACAAGAGATTGCAATGAGACCAGGGTCGTCGGCGCTCGGGCTTTATATTGTTTCGAAGTTTTCTAAATATATGAATGCAGAGGTAGGAGCGGTACGGCATCAGGATGGAGTGAGTTTTTTTGTGAAATTACCAGTAACTAGACAAATGTCTATGTGGGGCGATTGATGATACTAGTGGTGACGAGCGATAAGGTTATTGGTGGATGTATAATTAGAGCGCTTAACAAAAATGGTTTTGATGGACATTTGTCTAATAATGCGATTGAAGCAATAGATTATGTAGGAGAGGTTGTGCCGGAGATGGTATTTTTGGATATTTTGCTGACGGGACCAGATGGATTTACATTTCTTAACGAAATGGCTTCGTATGCGGATACTTTTGAAGTGCCGGTGGTACTTTTGGGTGAAAAAGATTTTTCGAAATTTGATTTTTCGGCTTATTCGATAGTGGGGTTTTTGGACAAAAACACGATGTTGCCAGATGACATAAAAAAATATGCGAGTTTATATGCTAGAAAAGAAAATGATTGATTTAAAAACACAAGCTTTGGTTCTTCGACGAACTAATTATGGTGAAGCGGACAGGATTTTGAACTTAATCACACCTTATGGTAAAATTTCGGCGATTGCAAAAGGTGTAAGGAAACCCAAATCTAAATTGGCTGGTAGTGTAGAAATGTTTACTCTTTTTGAAGCAAATTTACATTTTGGAAAAAACGAAATGGCGATATTGACGGGAGCTTCCATGGTGAAATTTTACAATGGAATTTTAAAAGACCTGGATCGGATAAACTTAGCTACGGATTTTTTAAAAAAAATTAATCGGGCGGCGGAGAATTTAGAGACATCGGAATTTTTTGAAATATTAAATGAAAGCCTGGAAGCTCTAGGCAATGAAATGGATAAAACTACGATCGAAGCTTGGTTTTTGTTGAATTTAGCAAAAGCGATGGGAGAGCAAGTGAATTTGACCGTGGACGTAGAAGGCAATGAGCTCGAAGCGGACGAGCGTTATGATTGGGATATGAATGAAAAAGCATTTTTTAAGAATTTAAATGGTAAGTATGATGCTAACGCGATAAAATTAGTGCGAATAATGTGGGGAATGGATTTAAAAACTATTTGGCGGATTAAGGATTTTGGGGAATATGCACCTAAAGCTCTAGAGATTGCAAAGCTGTGCTATAATTAGTACATGAGTAAATTAGATGATATTGTGAGTTTATGTAAAAGACGGGGGTTTGTGTTTCCGGGGTCGGAAGTCTATGGTGGCTTTGCTGGGACTTGGGACTTTGGGCCGCTGGGTGTGATTTTGAAGAAAAAAATTATGGATTCTTGGTGGGAATTCTTTGTAGAAAAACGTGATGATATGTATGGGGTGGATGCGGCGATTTTGATGAATCCGCGGACATGGGTAGCATCGGGGCATACGGCAACTTTTGCGGATCCTTTGGTGGAATGTAAAGAATGCAAGTCGCGTTTTCGAGCAGATAAAATTGCTGATGGAGTGAATGAATCGGTGACGTCTGAAGAATTCTGGAATTTGTATGTCAAATGTCCGGTTTGCGGAAAGGAAAATTGGGGGCCAATTAGGAAGTTTAACATGATGTTCTCTACGCATGTGGGAGCGGTACTTCCTGATGATGACGCTGAGCTTTCAGAAAAATCGATTGCGTATCTTCGCCCGGAGACGGCGCAAGGAATTTTTACTAATTACAAAAACGTAGTAGATACCTTTTATCCGTCTTTGCCATTTGGTCTTGCGCAGCAAGGCAAGGCATTTAGAAATGAGATTTCGCCACGAGATTTTGTGCTGAGAGATCGTGAATGTTCGCAGATGGAAATTGAGTATTTTGTGAAGCCGGAAACTTGGGAAGAAAACTTCGAGATGCTTCGATCACTTCAACATGAATTTTTGGAAAAAGTGATTGGGCTTGACGGCTCTTCTATTCACGAACTTGAGGTAGCGCCAGAGGATAGAGCGCATTATTCCAAAAGGACGATTGATTTTATGTTTGATTATCCGAATGGAGCTGAGGAATTGATGGGATTAGCTTATCGGACGGATTTTGATCTTTCTAACATTCAGCGTGAATCTGGGAAAAACATGGAATATCGTGATAAAGTGACTGGCGAAGTTTTTGTGCCACATGTGATTGAACCGTCAATTGGCGTGGAGAGACTGTTTCTTGCGGTGCTTTCGAATGCTTACACTGAGGATGAGGTAAATGGCGAAAAACGAGTGGTATTGAAATTTTCTGAGAATTTGGCACCGTATCGATTTTGCGTGTCGCCGCTACTTAAAAACAAACCAGAGCTAGTGGCAAAAGCGCGAGAAGTATACGATTTGTTGCGAAAAAAATATGGTAATGTGACTTGGGATGATTCGGGAAATATTGGCAAAAGATATCGCAAGCAGGATGAGATTGGGACGCCAAAATGTGTAGTGATTGATTTTGATACATTGGAAGATGAAAGTGTCACGGTCAGAGACCGTGACACAACCGAGCAAGTTCGAGTAAAAATAGATGAGATTTAAAGCTCTTCGAGTTTACTTTTGATACTATCGGCGAAAGATTTGGCGTCTTTCTTGAATTTGACATCTGGATGCGCCTCGTCGTAACGAGCGATAGCGTCAGCGATGACTTTTTTGGCGGATTTGACATCCTCAAAAGCTTTAACTTTTGTAGTGCCAGGCTTTTTTAGGTCTTTGTAATGGTTGAAATGGAATTCGATTTGCTCGAGAGTTCTCTTTGGAAGATCTTCCAAGGTCTGGTATTTGTCGCCGTTATTACGATCATCAGCTGGGACACAGATGATTTTGTCGTCGACTTCGCCATCGTCAACAAATTTCATGACGCCAAGAATGCGGCCTTTCATCCAAATGCCAGTGGTGAGGGGCTGGTCGGTAATCATAAGAACGTCTAGCTCGTCGCCATCTTCATCTAAAGTCTGAGGGATAAAACCGTAATTGCAAGGTTTTGCAAAAGCGATTGGTTCGACACGATCTAGCATAAAACAGGCATGCTCGCGATCCCACTCGATTTTGTGATTGGAACCGGTTGGGATTTCGATTACGACGTTGAGTTCGCCGTTTTCGTAATCGCCTGGATCTAAAACTTTATTAAAATCTGCCATTTTGACTCCTTTATTTTATGTAAATATTATAGCACTATTTTTGTAGAATTTTGAAAAATGTATGTTATAATGGGCTTATGCGTATATTGGTAGTGGGCAATGTCTTAAAAGATGTATATTTAAATCTTGATTCTCGGACGGAGAATTTTGAGCGCGATGGCCAGGGGAAAGAATGGCTAGATTTTAGTTTTGATGCTTCGAAACATCATTATTTTGCTAGAACAAGTAGCTTTGGCGGGGCAGCGATTACTCTCGAAGTTCTTCAAAAGATGGGGCTTACTTCTGATATTACAGATACGAGTTTTCATTTTGATGCGGATGGGCCAGTAATAAATGGACCAACCGGCACATATCGATATATTTTGACCTCTGATAACGGGGTGTCTTATATGGTGCCGAGTAATGAACAAAAAACCATGTTTACTACTCCGACTGAGTCGGTGGATTATTTGTATATAGATAGGTCGGCATGTTTGACGCCGGCGGTGATAGATAAGATTATCGCGTATCTGGATTACTATCGTAAAACTAAGTTGGTTCTGTATTTGAAGGCATCGGCATACGATCAAATGGCGGGGTTGGTAAAACATGCGGATTTGGTCTTTTTGGAAGGGGAGAGAAACCTAGACGATTTTCCAGCTGAAAAAGTAATCAAAATTTCAGAAAAGCATCTTGGTTATCTTGATTTTAAAGAGAATATTGCAGTATCGAGAATTGATAGATTGACTCATCTTTCGGCGTATTCGATTATTGCAGCGACGGTGCTGGGTGGTTTTATTCTTGGCAAGACTGTGGAATATGCGCTCAAGATGGCTAGAATTAATGTAGAAAATGCAACGCTTGATTCTACGCTTTCTCTTGAGGAGCTAGAAAATATTGCAACCTCTACTTCGGAAAGTAATTTGGAGCTAATCGCAGCGACTTTGATGCAACAGGATAAAGGGATTTTGGCGGCTGATGAATCTGGTGGATCGATTAAGAAAAAATTTGAAGCGCTTAAAATTGTCGATTCAAAGGAAAATCGACACGATTATCGAGAGATATTGCTTTCTACACCGAGGATTGAGAGATACTTGAATGGTGTGATTTTGTTTGACGAAACAGCGCGCGATACAATGCCGGATGGGGTTTTGGTGCCAGAATATTTGACTGGTAGAGGAATAATACCGGGAATAAAAGTAGATAAGGGATTGGTGCCGATCAGAGATATACCTGAGGCGCATCCAGAAGAAACGATTACGAGTGGACTTGATGATTTGCCTAGTAGGCTTCGTGAATATTATCAGCTAGGTCTTAGATTTTCGAAGTGGCGGGCGGCATTTGAAATTAGAATGAATCGTGAGGGCGAGGTAATTACCCCGACTACAGTAGCGATTTCGGAAAATTGTCGGGCAATGGCTGAATATGCGGCAGCTTCGCAATCGGCAGGATTAGTACCGATCGTGGAGCCAGAGGTGGTATATGATGGGAATTATGATATAGATACTTCGGCTAGGATAACTGGTAAGGTTTTGAATGAGTTGTTTAAGGCCTTGGATAGGCATGGAGTAAACTTAAAAGCGTGTATACTCAAATGTAATATGGTGATGGCTGGTAAGCAGTCTATGGAAGAATCTACCCCTGATGAGGTAGGTAGGGCTACTACTAGAATACTTAGAATGTATGTGCCGTTAGATTTGGCTGGAATTGTGTTCTTGTCTGGTGGTCAAACTCCAGAACAGGCGACGGCGAACTTGGCTGCGATTATGAGTCGACAACCATTTGCTTGGCCGGTATCGTTTTCATTCTCTAGAGCTTTGCAGAATCCGGCGCTTGAAGCTTGGCATGGAGATAATAGTAATAGAGAAGCTGCGCAAAATGCCCTTCTTGATAGACTAGTAGAAAACGTCAGAGCGTTGATGGTATAAAATTATTTGATTACTTCTAAAATGCCTCTTAGGGCGTAAGCGGTATCTTCGTGGGATCTCACGGTGATGGTGTCGATACCCATTTCTACAACAGGGTAATCGTTGCCACCAGGCTGAGTCATGTCGCCAAAATAGAGGATATCCTCTTTTTCTACGTGTAACTCTTCTAGAAGGTGGGTCATGCCGAATTTTTTGTTCATACCAGGGGTAATGGCGTTGATGGAAGTGGTGCCGCCGATTTCATAGTCGAACTCTGGAGCGTAGATTTTGCATTTTTCGACGATTTTTTCACGTTTTTTGCAATCTGGGTCCCATGCGTATTTTGCTTCGGTGCCGGCTTTTTGACCTAAAGCCGAGAAAGTGACTTGAGAGAGGCGATTTTCGATGATTTCGTCACCTTTCTGCAACTTGTCTTCTTCCCAGTAACCTAATTCTCTAGCGGATTTTTCGATAGTTTCGCTGATTTTTGCGACTTGCTCATCTGTTAATGGATAACTATAAACTAGCTCCCAATCGTTTTTTGTGGTATTGAAACGGTAATATTGCGTTCCTTGGGCCACAAATAGGTGTAGGTGGCTTAATTCTTCTGGAGTAGGGTCTTTTAGCCTGTTGACAATTTGGATAAGAAATTGGTCGAATTTTTGGCCTGAAATAGGGCAAATTTCGAAATGATGAAGACATTCTTTGAGTAAATCGGCAATCTCGTCTGGGATAGGGGTTTTGGCGATATTTAAAGTTTGGTCAATGTCGAATGCTAGTACTTTTTTCATAATTCTAGTATATCATAATATGGTATAATCGTAGTATGAAAACTTATATCGTGGGCAACTGGAAGCTGAATTTTACAGTAGGAGAGGCTTCGGTTTATTTACATAAAATACAGAAAAAAATTGCGAATTACAGAGATATAGAAGTGGTGGTAGCTCCGACGGCTCTTTGTCTTCAGCCGTTGTCTTTGCAGTTGGAGCGATCTAAAGTACGGCTGGCGGCGCAGAATGCATTTTATCGTGATTTTGGAGCATTTACAGGGGAAATTTCGTTTGCGGAATTGAATGGCTTGGTGGATTATGCGATTGTGGGGCATTCGGAGAGACGTTATATTTTTCATGAAGACGATAAAATGATCGCCAAAAAGGTGGCGGCGAGTATTAGAAATAAAATTCGGCCGATTCTTTGTATCGGCGAGACAGAAAGTGAAAGAGCCTTTGGTGAGACTGCCGATGTGATTCGTGACCAGCTTCTTGGCGGTTTGTCGGAGATAGGTGAAGATGAGGTGTCGAAAGTTTTGGTGGCGTATGAGCCGGTATGGGCAATTTCTTCAACTAAAGATGCGAAGATTGCTACCCCTGATGAGATTGCGGAAGTGGTAAAAATGATTAGGGATAATTTGAAGGAGATCTACGGGGCCAAGGTGGCAGAGGAAGTTCCGGTGCTTTTTGGTGGAAGTGTAAAACCGACTAATGCAGGGGCGTATTTGACCGTGCCGGGTGTAAATGGGCTTCTTATTGGTGGCGCGAGCTTGATACTTTCCCAATTTACTGATATAATAGAGGTAGCAAAGAGAGTTAAATAATGAACAAACGTTATATTGATTTTGTGCCGGCAAAAGGAAAGACGGCGAGTAGGAAAAATGTTGCGCCAAAGCCTACGACTAAGGTGATGACAAAGCCTGCTTTAAAGCCTGTCTCAAAACCTGCTCCAAAACCTACTCCAAAATCTGTAGCGAAGAAGCCTTTAATTACAAGAGCTGATGCAAGGCCAAAAGTAAAAGAAAAAAACGAGATAGATGAGATCACGATAGAAGAAATGTTTGCTGAGAGAACGCAGCCAGCGGGGGGTTCTGCTAGTAGGGCGAAGTTGGGTGTGATTGAGGATTATCAGCCGAGGTTTGTTAAAGCGGCAGAGATAAAAAAACGACCTTTAGGTGGCCAAAAGCCAATGGTGAAGTCAGTAACGGCAAAGTCGGCGACGGTGAGGTCAGCGATGGTAAAACCAGCGACGAATTCTAAGGTAGGGCCAGCGGCACCAAGAACAGCATTTTTGAATACAGCGAAGATAGAAAAAAGACCGCTATCGAAGAACGTTTATGTGAAAAAACCGACGGTAGTACCGAGAGAAGAAAGGGTGGAAAAACCTGTAAAAATTATCACAAAACCAGAAAAAGATTCCAAGGCGGGACTTATTATAGCGATAATTTTGACGATTATTCTTGGAGCAGCGGCGGGAACGGTAGCGTTTCTGTTGTTGCCAAAATAAGATAAAAGTTTGGAGGTAAGGTGGCTATACAAAAAAATCCGTTTCTGAAATACGTGATGAAAGACAAAAAAGAGGATGTATTTCATTCTTCGGCGTATGCGAAGGCTCAGAGTGGCGCAAGCATAGGGGCGTCTTCGTCTGAGAGTTATCAAGTAAGGGTGAATATCAATCAGAATCGACAGGCGGTGAGAGGTTATGGCGATTCAGAATTGATGACTGGTGCAAAAAAGAATGGCCCTAAGGCTAAAACCTATACACCGCCAAAGAATACGACTAGTACTGGGGCGGATGCTTCGGCAAGAGCGGCGATGCCGGTAAAGAGGCAGGGCATTTCTATAAAATAAGAATAGTGTGGGTAGGCGGAAGAGTTTTTGTTGGCCCCATTCCATAAAAATTAAAAAATAAGCACAAGTGCTTATTTTACTTTTTATGGTGCGGGTAGGCGGAATCGAACCGCCATCTCAAGTTTGGAAAACTTGCATACTGACCGTTGTACTATACCCGCAGGTTGTATGGGGTGGGATATCGGGAATGGGATGTCGCGCTTCGCGCTCCATTCGAACCGACTTATCCTAGCCGCGTAAATGTTCTGGGGTGGGATATCGGGATCGAACCGACGACCTTCTGGACCACAATCAGACGCTCTAACCATCTGAGCTAATCCCACCAGGTTGTTAATATTTTAATTATACATGGATATATGTAAAAATTCAAGAGGCTATGTGGAATTTATGTTGTACTCATTGACATTTTTGGTGAAGTGTGGTATAATGAGACTACGTAGCTTAAAAACGCCATTTCCGATGAAAGGGGGACAAAAAAATGGCAAAGATAGACGATATTGTAGTAAGAAAGAGGACTCTTCAGCAGGCCGAGGATAAGTCTAAGACTGAGACCAAGCCTGCCGAGGATAAGCCTGCTAAGGATAAGCCTAAGGCTGAGGACAAGCCTGCCAAGGATAAGCCTAAGGCTGAGGACAAGCCTGCCAAGGATAAGCCTAAGACTGAAGCTAAGCCTGCCAAGGATAGGTCCGAGGACAAGCCTGCTAAGGATTCTGGTGATGAGTTTGAAAAGCTCTCGTCGGAAGAGTTGAAGGAATTAGCTCGGGAGGAAACTGCTCGGACGGAAGCAAAAATCCGGGAAGCTGAAGCTCGAATCAAGAGCATCCGGGCTATAGCCAAGGCAAAGGCAGAAGCAGAAGCCAAGGTAAAGGCAGAGGCGGAAGCCAAGGCAAAGGCAGAGGTGGAAGCCAAGGCAAAGGCAGAGGCGGAAGCTAAGGCAGATGCGGAAGCTAAGGCAGATGCGGAAGCTAAGGCAGATGCGGAAGCTAAGGCTAAGGTCAAGACGGCTGCTGTAGTTGCTGGAGGCGAGAAGGCTAATAATAAATATAGCCTTGGGAAGGCCTATCAGTATTGGGACTATGAGGCTAATGTGTGGTTTGTCACAGCTGACTTCTGGGCAGCAAATCAGGCTTCCGATTATTGGAAGGTGGTTTACGCCTGGTACGACAACGGCTACATCGTCCGCCTCCTGAACAAGGAGGAGCTGCAGCGGTATTTGCCGTAAATGAACTTTAGGATAACCCCGATCGTATGGTCGGGGTTTTCTATTGCCATAAGCGCAAAAACATGCTTATTATATTGACAAAAATAGATATGTGTGATATAATGGAAGTAGTCTGAGTTTTGGGTAAAGTTTTTGCAGAAACAGAAGACCCTTAACAACCGAATCATCTCAGGTTTCAATCTGAAACCTGTTGCCTATATATATTGGTACTCTCTAAGGTACCGCGTCCCTATTGTAACAAACAAACAACGAGGGCGCGATGCCCTCACCTTAAAAATAAGGAGGAAGTGCGATGTTCGTAGGATTTTTTGCTTTATGCACAGGGCTGGCGGCAGTAGCACTATCCTCGATCATATCGAGGATTGTAAAGGATAAAATTCCGTTGGCCGTAGCGTACGGATGTATTTTTGGTCTGGACGCTTGGGCCATAAGCCGATCTGCTAGATTTAGACCAGGGGAGGCTATGCTAATGCTGTTTCTTGGTCTTCTGGTGGTGGTAGTTCTCGCTATCAGATGGTTACTCAGTGGAAGTACAGTAAAAGAGCTGATATTTTTTGTCATATTGGATCTTTTGCTAATGCTGGGCAACATGCAGGCGGCGGCAAGGATCTATGATTTGACATCGAAGGCTGTGTTACTGGGCTTGGTAGAGGTCTTGCCAGAAATCTTTTTCCTCGTATCGGTGGCGTTTTTCATTGCTAATATGATCTGGTTTCGGGATCATTTGGAGAACGCTACAGCAGAGGCACTGGATGAGGAATTGAAATTCTATGAAAATCCATTCAGTGTAATGACAATGGAGGAAGAGGAAAATGGTGAGTCTAAGGAAGGAGGTGATGACAATGTTGTCATCCAGGAGTAAAGGATGGTTTGTAATCGCCATATCGGTCGTGCTGTCAGTGGTGCTCGTATCGTGTAGCATTATTAAGGCGCGGCCGAATGCAGTAGTGGAGGAAGAACCCGTTGAAGAGCCGCCTGTCGCTGTGGAAACGGTCTCAGCGCCGGAAGTGGTGGCGATGGAGTCTGTAGAAACTGTGTCGGAGCCGGAAATCCCTTGGCATTTTTACAACCTGGATCTCCAGGGTGATGGGAATACCGAGAATGATTACAACTTTGGACCGACACCGGCAGTGTCTGAGGCAATTTCTGCAGATCAGGAGCTGAGGACGCGGATGCGCCAGGACCCTGTTTTGGGGGTGGCTGTGATGGCTTGGGCAGATAGCATTTTAGGAACCCGTTACCTTGGCGTGTTTTACGACGAGTGTAAGGAGGAATGGAGTGCTGCCATGAATAAAGCGAAAGAGTCGTGGTTGATCGATAAAGACGACTACGATGCGACTCTGGACGCCTTCTTCTTGAAACTGGACAAGGCCACGAAGGAAATCCAGGACAAAGACGGTCTTACGGACCAGATGTATATGGATTCCGAAACAAAATCCGGAATTCCAGACGTCATTGTCATGGAGAGCGAAGACCACAAGGGTCGTTTCTTGGTGTATACTGTCACCATAAAAGAGACGGCCAAAAAATCGATCTCTTATCGGATCGATTGCGGTTTTCAGCCCACGAACGTGGCGGAGGTCATGAAGATCACCCCCAAGAAAAGGACTGCCGTGAAAAGTGGTGGCGGAGGAACTAACTCCAAAACTGTTTTGGGCGGCGGTGGCATCCTAAAAGGCGGTGGAGGATCCGGTGGTGGTAAATCCAGTTCTTCTTCGAGTTCTTCTTCGAGTAGTTCTTCGAAAAAGCCGAAGAAGGATCCGACGAAGGGGACTAAGGTGCTTCCAAATGATGTGCCAGGCCCTGGACCGGACACTAACGGTGACCCTAATTGGTCGTCTAAAGACCAGCCGACTAACTCAAATCATTTAACGCCAGAGGATTACTGGAAGGCGATTGATGATCTGAGGGATGCCAACAATGGTGGTGGAGGCCAGCCTGGTGGAACCCCGAACACCCCGTCAACTCCGACGCCGCCAGATACAACCCCAGATAATAATGGGGATAGCGGTACAGGTAATGGCGGGATTGACCAGCCTACGCCAGTAGATTCTGGTGGAAGCGTTGGAAACGACCCGCCGGCGGATTCTTGGGACGGTCCGCCCGACGCGTAGTTTATTATATATAGGCAAGAGATAGAACCCAGTGAGTCAAGGATGGCTCAAGTACTTTTTGCCCAGCGACAAGGATGTCGCTGGGTTCTATCCACGCTCCTTAGGGTTTGAAATTTGAGATGATTCGGTTGTTCTAAACTCTAGAGGAATTTTAACAATTCGGCTAGCAATTTGGAAGTAATAAAGTGTTTTTTGTTTTTGTTTCAAAACTCTAATTATTAATTGAAAGGATTTATTAATATGAATAAAATTACTAAGACCGTTCTTTCGGTGTCTGCGGCTGCAATCGTGGCTACTGCATCGATGACTCCAGCATTCGTGAGTGCTTGGGGCGATTCTGACAAGGGTCGTGCTAGTTATACTCTCGCTGAGATTAATGCTGGTAAATTGGGTAACAAAATTACCTTTAACTCTATTTCTGATGGTAAAATCGGAGATGAGAAAAACTTCGTAGGTGCTAAGCTTACGAATGGCAACGCTAGCGTTTATAATGCTAACGAAATTAACGTAGAAGATGGTCAGACTTATACTATCCGTCTTTACGTACACAACAACAATCCTCAAGGTACCAAAACTGTAGCTAAAGATGTTTCTGTAAACTTTTCTTTGCCTACTACGGTAGCTAAGGAACAAACCGTAATTGGTTATCTTAACTCTTCAAATGCTAAACCAACTCGTTATTGGGATGAAGTAACTTTGAAGTCAACAGATGACTTTTATATGGAATATGTAAAAGGCTCTGCTAAATATACCAATACTCAAGGTACATTTGCTTTGTCTGATACTGTTATCAATGACAGTGTTAAAGTTGGTTTTAAATCTATGAATGGTGAGATTCCTGGCTGTTATGAATATGACGGTGAGGCTACTATTCAGGTAAAAGTTCACAAATCTGTAACTGCTAAACTTGCTAAAACCGTACGTATTAAGGGTTCTGGCGCTTCTTTTGCCGAATCTGTTGATGCTAAGGTTGGTGATGAAGTAGAATTTCAGATTGAATATGTGAACCTTCTCCAAGATACAGTAAACGATGTGATGATTCGTGATGTGCTTCCTACCAACATGGAATATGTTCAGAACTCAACATATCTTTACAACTCTAACCATAAAGAAGGTAAACTTTTGCCAGAAAACACTGTTACTACTTCTGGTATAAACATTGGTAGCTATAATGCTAAGGGTAATGCTTACGTTCGCTTTACTGCAAAAGTAATCGACAAGGCTTTGGCTTGTGGCAAAAACCAACTTGTTAACTGGGCTTCTTCTACGGTTTCTTCTAAAGTAACCAAAGACGATGCTTCTGTAATGGTAGCTAAGGAATGTAAGAAGGATGATCCTACTCCTACTCCTACTCCTACCCCTACCCCTACTCCAGGCGGCGAAACTCCTTCTTCGATCGTTTCTACCGGTCCTGAAGGCGTGATGGCTGTAGCACTTGGTGCTGGTGGTGTCACTACTCTTGTTGGTTATACTATTGCTAGCCGGAGAAAATTCTAAGTTCTAAGTTTGGTGGGCTTTGACCGCTTCAAAGCTTAAAGAACTCAGATGATTAAACGAGCCTGATGTTGTCTTTAAAGACGGCACCGGGCTCGTTTTTTGTGGGCTGAATTCTAGTTCCAATTGCGACACTTTCTAAACTGCCTGAGTATGCCTTTTTGTCTTGCTACCCACTGTGGACTGTGCCAGTCTAATCGTTTTCTAGGTCTATTATTAATCTCCCAGACAGCTTTGTCAACATCTTCT
>JAFWMK010000020.1 GCA_017545585.1 Candidatus Saccharimonadota bacterium | reverse complement strand
AGCTACTAGATTATCGCTACCATTACAACCAGCGGCTTCCTTAACTGATTCAGCTGCATTGGAGTCGCAGACGGAATCAGCAGCGTGAACTATATTTAAAGGAAGAGACGAAATAATAAAGAAACTGGTGAAGATGATTAATAATAGAAATAATTTTTTAACTGCCCTTTTCATATCTATTATTAGTTTATAATGAGATGGTTTTTTAGTCAAGAATCGATTATTGCTCTACTAGTTGATCAAATTCTTCCATAGAGGAGATAAGAAGATCGCGAGGCTTATTGCCATTCTGTGGGCCGATGACGCCAATTTCTTCAAACCAGATAGCAAGGCCAGAAACAAAACCGTGACCTTTACCAAGATAAGTCTGCAACATAGCGGTAGAAAACTTGCCTTTACTGAGAGATATTTCTACGGCTTTTCTAACAATAGGATCGTTTGGATCAAAGCGACGGCCTAAATCGCCGGCACCGCCTATGCTGCCACCCATGCCTTTGATGGTGACGCTTTGAGCTACAACTTCATCATTGTACTCAGGCGGACGTTCGGCACGGAGAAAATCTGTGACTTTGTTAATATCTTCATCGGAGGCCCAAGCACCCTGAATACGACGAGGTTTGCCCATCATTTCGGTAGTGAGAAGGAGCATGTCGCCTTTACCTAGGAGTTTTTCAGCACCTCCTTGATCTAACATAATCTGAGAATCAATACGAGAACCTACGGCGAAAGCAATACGGCCCGGGATGTTAGCTTTGATAAGACCAGTAATGACTTTTACTTCTGGACGCTGGGTAGCAAGGACAAGATGGATACCGGCGGCACGACCTTTTTGGGCTACGCGAACGATTAACATTTCAAGGTCTTTGCCCGCCATCATCATAAGGTCGGCCATCTCGTCGATAACTACCACGATGTATGGCATCTTCCCTTCTTTTTCGGCATCCTGCTCAGCAGATTTAGCCATTTTGGTATTATAATCACCGATATTTTTGACTTTTTCTTGAGCCATGAGCGTGTAACGACGTTCCATCTCGCCCACGGCCCATTTCATAGCAGAAAGGGCTTTTTCGGTGGAGGTGATAATTGGCGTCAAAAGATGCGGAATGTCTTGATATTGCGCCATTTCAACCTGTTTTGGATCGACGATGATGAGTTTCATATCGGACGGTGAATTACGGTAAAGAAGTGAAGTGATCAGAGTGTTGGTCATAACGGATTTACCGGAACCAGTAGTACCGGCAATTAAGAGGTGTGGCATTTTTGCAAGATTCGCAATGACGGAACGTCCAGAAATATCCTTGCCGACGGCAAAGGTAAGTGGGTCGGTGGATTTTTTCCATTCTGGAGATTCAAGCACGCCACGAAGTCTAACGTCGGCAGAGCGAGCGTTTGGTATTTCTACGCCAACAGAACGAGTACCTGGAATAGGTGCTTCGATACGAATTTTGTCAACAGCGAGATTTAAAGCTAACTCTTTGTCACGAGCGAGAATCTTAGATAGATTAACGCCAGCTGGCGGTTTCATGGTGTACTGAGTAACACGTGGGCCAACATTGGCACCTTCCATTTCAACATCGATGCCAAACTCGGCTAAAGTTGATTTAATGATGTAGGCATTCTGCTGAATGTTGCCAGCATCGGCTGGGGATTGCTTTTTTTCGAGAAGATCTACACTTGGCATTTTCCAGTCTGGATCGGACATAGCAACAAGGGCTTTTTCTTCTTTAACAGGAGCAGGCGCAGCTTTGGATGGAGCTTTGTGGAGTAACTTGGAGCTAGGAGATGGTGAAGGTTCGGTTGAACCGAGACCGGAATTGACTTTGATTTCGAGTTTGCCAAGTTTTTTGTCTTTTTGGGATGAATCGCCGTCGATGGAGGCTTTACGACCATTGCCAACAAGGTTTTTAGTGCCCTTAAAAAAGGTAACTGGAGAAAGTTGTAAAATGAAAGCTGTGGTAATAAAGATCAAGATGATGTAAATAAAAATTACTACACCTTGACTTAAGACGTTAGTAGCAAGAGTATTAAGCCAATCACCAATCATCCCACCGCCTTTCCAAATAGCGGCAGCACCGGAAATCCAAACAATCATTAAGATACTAGCAATATAAACTGGGATGGCAACACGATTATCCTCGGAACGGAAAATTTTGATAGCTAAATAAACCAATAAAGCCGGAATAAAATAAGTGGCAAAACCAAGGCCTTGATAGAAAAATTGGTGAACGTGATTTAAGATAGTGCCACCTTGGCCGAACCAAGTAATTACAAAGAATAACGCTAAGGCTATCATGAGGATAGCTGATATTTGACGCCAGAAACCACCCGGTAGTTCGTGCTCGATAGGAGCTTCTTTTTTGGAAGATTTTTTGCGTCTTTCGGTAGTTTTACGTTTTCTTGCAGGCATGGTTTTATTATATCACACTTTTAGGAAAAGCACAAGGGGAATGAACGGTGTTTCTGCGAAGAATATGGATAGTAGTTTTGTTTAAATAAAAAAGGGCCTCAACTGAGGCCCGATAAAACTCTGTCTAAGTCTTCTTTCAGCGCCTCGGCGTGCATCTGAATATCAGTTTTCCCGAAAGGACTTTCGTGTCTTTTAATGATGCTGAGCGCCTCGTCTAGCTGATAACTTAGATCTTTTAGGTTTTCTCTTCCTGCAACTTCACCAACGTCTAGCTGCAGAGTATAGGCTTTTGAAAGATAACGTACGTATTGATGAAATAGCTCATCAACCTTCCCTTCAGCCCAATCTAAAGTGCCAACAGTTGCCATATAAGCCTCACCCCTTTCTTTTTTTGGCAATCTTTAACATTATATCATCATTTCAAAATGAAGGCAAGGTTTTGACGGTATTTTTAAGATGTGATAAAATAACAAAAGATTGGACCGTCGCCAAGCGGTAAGGCACTGGGTTTTGGTCCCAGCATTCGCAGGTTCGAATCCTGCCGGTCCAGCCATTTTTTTTACAAAAACATCTAAAAGCGAGGATTCGGTTCTCGCTTCGCTCGAAGCGAATCCTGCCGGTCCAGCCAAATCATAAGCATAATAAAAGCCCTCTAGGGCTCTTATTTTTTTACGAACAGTTTTTCTTATGCGCTTTGAGTTTCTTCATTGCCCAGTCATAGTGGGAAGATAAGCAACTTACGAAATATGAGCCAAGTACTGAGCTGCCAACCCAAGGATACATGCCTTTGGTAAATAGTTGTTCTTCGTTGAGGCTTTCGGCTAGTTTCATCACGTCTTTATGCGACTTCTCGAACATTTTTCTTGCATCTTCTAGTGAAGTCT
>JAFWMK010000019.1 GCA_017545585.1 Candidatus Saccharimonadota bacterium | reverse complement strand
ATGGAGATTGTCAAAAAGCTAAATCCTACCAAGGTCGTAGTAGCTTGGGATTCTAAGACTTCCACATCCAAAAGAAAAGCCCTATATCAGGATTACAAAGCCGGTCGCGTCAAACCTGGCGAAGATTTTTATACTCAAATTCCGCTTTTAAAAGAGCTTATCAAAAATCTCGGTTGGAGTTTTGTAGAATTAGATGATTACGAAGCTGATGATATCATCGGTACTCTGTCTAGGCAGGCAGACGAAACCGGAGATTATGAGACTTACATCATCTCATCAGATCTCGATATGCTCCAAATTGTCGACAAAAACACCCACATGTGGAGAATATTAAAAGGTTTTTCCAATATCGAACAATTAGATATCAAAGAAATCGAAGAAAAATACGGCATCAAAAAAACACAATTCCTAGATCTCAAATCTTTGAAGGGCGACGCTTCAGACAATATCCCAGGTGTTCCTGGTATCGGCGAAAAAACCGCCGCCAAACTTTTGAATGATTATGGCACACTAGAAAATATCTATCAAAATCTCGACCAAATCACCGGCTCCACTAAGACCAAGCTCGAAGCAGGGAAGGGTTCCGCCATCATGTCCAAAAAACTTGCCACCATCATGTTCGACGCCCCCATCAAACTGGCAACCATCCCCGACTTCAAATTCAACAAAGACCAGATTGTAGAAGGCCTCAAGAAACTCCAGTTCAACTCCTTGATCAGAAAAATAGGTGGGGAATTTGAAAATGGCGCTACTCGAGGGCTTTCGGAGGCTACGGCCGAGAATGAGGGCGCTTCGCCCGTGACAGACCGCCCCTTGGGACGCGGACGACCCGAAGGGTCGACGGGCCGAAGCGACCCGTCCCGAGAGAGCGTCATTCCAAATTCCGATCTAATTATCAATCAAGACATCAAGGGTTTGATGCATAGCGACAAAGCCATCGCAGAGAAGATTGAAAAAGGCGCCAAATTTTGGGATCTTTCCCAGGCAGCCTTTTTGCTAGATCCTCTCGCAAGAGGGCTTCCGCCACTGATTGATCCAGTCCAAGAATACCAAGATCAAATAGCAAAATTTCAAAAATCTCCAAGACTATATAATATATATACCGATTTTGACCTACCCCTAATTCCAGTACTATACAAAATGGAAGAAAAAGGCATGCTGATAGACCGAGCATATTTTACAAAATTGCGCGTTGAGTATGGCAAACAGCTAGCCGCACTTGAACAAAAAATTTATACACTAGCAAATCAGACTTTTAATATCAATTCGCCAGTCCAACTGTCGGAGGTTCTTTTTGCCCATCTAAACCTCCCCACTAAGGGAATCAAAAAGACCACGCGTGGTTACTCAACTGGTGCAAAAGAATTAGACAAACTCAAAAACGCACATCCCGTAATCGAAGAAATTATCAAATATCGTGAAACTTCAAAACTTTTAAATACCTACATTGTTCCAATGCCAGACTTGGCAGACAGAGAAGATCGGATTCATACTACTTTCACTCAAAATGTCACTGCTACCGGAAGGTTGAGTAGTAAAGACCCGAACCTTCAAAACATTCCGGTTAGGACCGAAGAAGGTAAACGTATCCGTACCGGCTTTATTGCTCCAGAGGGAAGGAAGCTGGTTTCCGCCGACTATTCTCAGTTTGAATTAAGACTAGCCGCTGTTTTAGCAGACGACAAAGAGCTCGTCAAAGATTTTAACGACGGTATCGACATCCACACCAAAACCGCTTCAGAGGCCTTCAATATCTCATTAGACCAGGTCACCAAAGCCCAGCGCCGCGCCGCCAAAGCTATCAATTTTGGTATCATCTACGGCATGAGTGTCAATGGTCTAGCAAGCGCTACCAAAATGAACTACCAAGAGGCCAAGAATTTCATGGATAGCTATCAAAAACTTCGCGCACCAATTATGGAATACATGAAAAAGACTCTCGAAAAAGCCAGAACTTTAGGGTTTGTAGAAACCTATTTTGGTCGCCGTCGTCCTACTCCAGATGTCAAATCATCTAACTTTTTAATTAGAAGTGCCGCCGAGCGCGCCGCAGGGAATATGCCAATTCAAGGGACGGAAGCCGACCTTATGAAACGCGCCATGATCAAAATCGATCAAAAACTCCCAGAAAACGCCAATATGATTATGCAAGTTCACGATTCTCTAATTATAGAATGTGACGAAAAAGATGCCGCAAAAATCGGCCAACTTTTAAAACAGGAAATGGAATCTGTAGCACCCGAACTCAAAATCAAGCTTGCAGTAGATGTCACGATAGGCAATAATTGGGGTGAATTGTAGCATAGGCGGCAGGACCCCCCCTAATACTACATTTAGTGTTATTTTGGGTATTGACACCACCATATATAGCGCTTATAATAAATATTAGGTATACTTATAACATTAAATTTAAAACTATTTAAAGGACAAGCTATGAAAAAAATTATCTACAGGAATCCTAACGACGCCGAAAATTTCAGCCTTGCTAGATTCACAAAATCTCTAAACAAATATGCCAAAATTTCCGAAAAAGAAGCAAAAGAATCTCTGAAAGAGTTTGATCAATACGAAACTATGCACGTTTCTTGCCTCGTAGAAGCCGGCATCAAATTAATCGAAAAACATGCCGACGAAAAAACCGCCGCCGAGTACTTTAACGCGCACGCCGAGTACTTTGACGAAGGTAAATTCGAACGTCTTCGTCGCATCACCGGTTATTTAGTTGGTACTTTGGATCGCTGGAACGACGCCAAAAAAGCCGAAGAAAAAGCTCGCGTCAAGCACTCCGTCAACTCTGCTATAGACGACGCCGAGCGTCTTGCCGCTCTCGAGACTCAGGCTATGGCGCAAAACATCGCTTACGCAAGATAGAGTCATGGTATAATAGAATTATTATGCCGGAGCTTCCAGAAGTCGAAACTATTAAGCGTGGGCTCAGCAATCTCATCATTAAGCAAAAAATCAAAAAAGCCAAGGTCCTTTGCGAAAAATCTTTTGTCGGCAAAATTGAAGAAATTAAATCTGCCACCATAGAAAATCTTCGCCGCTTTGGCAAAGCCATTGTCATTGATTTGAATAACGGCAAATCTCTCATGATTCACTTGAGAATGACCGGCCAGCTCATTTACGATGGCAAAGAACGCTATGCCGCCGGTCATCCTAGCGATAATTTTTTAGATAATCTACCAAACAAACAAACTCGCGTAATTCTAGAATTAGAAAATGGCACCCTCTATTTTAATGACCAACGCAAATTTGGCTTCATCAAAGTCCTAGAAACAAAAGAAGTAGAAAACGACCCATTCATCAAAAAACTTGCCAAAGAACCATGGGATATTACACCAGAAGAATTTTACCAAAAGCTTCAAAAGCACCAAAATTCCCCCATCAAAGCCACGATTCTAGACCAAACTATCATCGCGGGTCTTGGTAATATTTACGCCGACGAAACTTTGTTTATGTCAAAAATCCACCCGACTACCAAATCTGGCCAAATCACCAAAAACCAGGCAAAAACCATTATAGAAAATGCCAAAAAAGTCATGGAGAAATCTATCGATTCTGGTGGCTCCACTTTGAAGGATTACAAAAAAGCCGATGGCACCAAAGGCGATTACCTCGACAAATTTGCCCAGGTTTTTAATAAAAAAGGCCAACCATGCCCGGTCTGCAAAACTCCAATCAAAAAAATCAAAGTCGCTGGTCGCGGCACTCACATTTGTCCACATTGTCAAAAGGAGAAAAAATGATCAAAATTTTCACAGGTGACGATCGCGTAAAAGCAGTAAGTGAAATCAAAAAACTTCTCGGCGATAATTATGAAGTTATCGATTGCGCTGACCTCACCAAGAGAGATTTGCCTCAAATCTTCAAGGGCCGTACTATTTTTGACGCCGGCGCCCGTCACATCTTACTAAGAGATTTTACTGCCAATGCCGACATTTATTCAGAGCTCATTAACTATTTAGACACCCCGCACCAGGTTATTCTACTAGAGACCAAACTCGATAAGCGCACTGCCACGTACAAGGAAATCAAAACCAAGCTCGAAATCAAAGAATTCAAGCTTCCGCCTACCGTAGATTTTAGGGAAGTATATAATATTTATAATGTCGCCAAAAGAGATGGCAAAAAAGCCGTCGAGATGCTAAGAAAAATCGAACTCGAAGAAGATCCTATTAGATTTACCGGCCTTCTAGTTTCTCAAGCGCTCAAAGACTATCAAAGCCGACAAGGGTCCAAAGAAAAACAGGTTCTAAAGGCTTTATCTAGACTCGATCTAAATTTAAAATCCAGTAAAATCGACCCCTGGCTTTTAGTGGAGTCGTTTTTACTTAAAATCAGCAATCTAAAATAAATTAAGCTAACTTAACTTTATTAGCTTTAGCAAAAGCATGAAGTTGTGCTTTTCTACGAGCAGCAGTATTTTTCTTGAGAAGATCCTTCTTCACGGCCTTATCGTATTCAGACTGTGCCTTAGAAAGAGTCTTGGCAGATGGTTTAGCCTTAAAAGCTTTTACGGCAGCCTTAATATCTTTCTTGATCTCTACATTGTGTGCAGTGCGTTTGCTAGCTTGTCTTGCTGCTTTTTTAGCGGATTTAATAATCGGCATTTACTATATTTCCTATAGATTAAAAATTAATAACTTCCTATTATTATACCGCATTCACCCCAAAAAGTAAAGAGGTAAAATTTCGCCAAAAATACAAGATTTTATTGTAATTTCAAAAAACTTATGGTAATATAATAAAAAAGAAAGGCAAAAATGTCGGACGACAATCAAATCACAACTACTCCGGACCCTAGCACTACTAGTGCAGCCCAGAGTGCAGACCAGAGTGCAGAACAGGCGGCTAACGAAGCTCTAGCAAATCCTGGAGGTTTAAATGTCAGTATGCCAGATTTAAACGACATAGAGTACGCTACTCCGAGCGCTTATATCGACCCAGATTTGCCAGCTTATAATCCAGAACAAAAACCAGAAGAAGAAGCTCCAGCAGAAACCACCGAAGAACAAGACACTTTGGAAATGACCCCAGAACAGATTGCCGACATGGTCAAAGCTTCTCATGCCGTGATGAGTCGTGTCGCCGAGAAAATTGCCAATTCCAAAAATATCCTCATCGCTACTTCAGGTGATCCGTCCGTAGATGAGCTCGCTGCCGCTATCGCCCTTTCGCTTTTCTTAGATCGTCTCGGCAAACATGCCATCGCTATTCACTCCGGTGATATTCCAAAAGCTCTTGAATTCTTAAAACCAGAAGATATCTTTGAAAAAGATGCCGATGTCTTTCAAGATTTTGTGATTTCTGTCGACAAAGAAAAAGCCGACCATCTCCGCTATAAGCTTGATGGTGATTTTGTTAAGGTTTTTATCACCCCATATCACGACAAGATTACCGCCGAAGACCTTGAATACTCCTACGGTGACTACAACGTAGACTTGGCACTCGCTCTCAATGTCGATAATGGCGTGGACCTAGATCCATCTCTTCGCGAGCACGGTCTTATCATGCAAAATGCGACCGTAATCAATATCACCACTGGTAATCCTGGTAAATTTGGTGAAATTGAGTGGAACAATAAGCGCTCTAGCTCTATTTCTGAAATGATTGCCGACCTTCTTTGCAACGCTAGCGGTGACACCAAGTTGAATAGCGAGGAAGCCACTGCGCTTCTTGCTGGCATCGTAGCTTCCACGGACCGTTTTGCTCGTGCCAATACCGTCTCTACTACTATGCAAATCGCTTCGCAGCTTATCGAAAACGGTGCCAATCCTCAGCTCGTCGCCGAAAATGTTACCGAAGACGTAGATAATCAATTCTTCAAATTCTCCGATCTCAAGTCTAAAGATTCCGAAAATGGAGAAGAAGATAAGAATAGTCTCGACATTGATAGTCCGTCATTCTCATTTGAGCCTACCAAGGAACCTGAAGAATCTGTAGACCCAAATGACGATACGGCGTTAAAGATTGCCCATGGTGAAGAAGAACAAGCAGAACCAGAATCAAAAACAGACGAAAAAGAGCTAACAGAAAAAGAACCAGAAGAAAAGGGAGAACCAGAAGAAGACTCGACATTGCTAAATGAACTCAAAGCTACTGAAGCTAGTTTATCTGGCATTACTACCCCAGAATCAACTTCAGAATCAGCTCCAGCTATAGAGCCGACTCCAGCCTTGGAATCGACCCCAACCCCAGAACCAGCCCCAGCTATAGAACCGGTTCCAACTCCGACCCTAGCCACCGATTTTGCTAGCACCAGTAAATATAGCCAAATGCTAGAAGATGCTTTGAACGAACCTGCCGGTGGCGAAGCTACTCCTATGAACAGTAGTTTGCCTCCAGCAGACGCTGCTGCTCCGGCAACAAATCCAGCCGCCACCAGTGCCCCAAAGATCAACGCCACACCAGAAATTAACGGTATGCCAGAAATCAACTACGGCCAATCTACCGGAGACGTTTTGCCTCCGCCACCAGCCCCACCAATTGATATGAGTTCGCCAATGCCAATTCCGATGCCAAGTGATGTAGCATCTTCGCCGTCGCTTGTCATGCCAGAAGGTGCCACCGCTGCTCCGTCCGATGTTCCAGCCACCCCACCAGCCCCGACTACTCCAGCGCCAGATGCCTTTACTATTCCAGGTGTCTAAAATCAACTTGTACTATCAAGAGAAATGGTGTATAATATATATACAGCACCTTATATTGTGGATTCGTAGCTCAGTTGGTTAGAGCGCTGCCCTGTCACGGCAGAGGTCGCGAGTTCGAGTCTCGTCGGATCCGCCATTTTTTTGCCTTGACACTTGCATGACATTGTCATACAATAGATATATGAGTACAACTACAATTTCATCTAGATCCAACAATTTAATTCAAGTTCGCGTTCCGGACGGACTAAAGGAGCGCACTTCCAAGCTTTTTGAGAGTCTTGGCACTACCACTTCAGACGTTATCCGGATGATGCTAGTCAGAGCAGACGAGACCAAAAGCATCCCTTTTCCTATCCGTACCGGCGCTTACCCTATCACTCCTAGTGAGCGAATAGAGGAAATCAAAGCCACTTTTGAGCTAGAAGATATGCCACTCACCCCAGAGGACGTCCAAGAGCTGATAGATGTAGAGCTAGCCAAGACTACTACGGAAGAGTTAAGAAGAAAAGCCCTCAAAGAAATCAAAGCTAAACAGGAAAATAAATAATGCAAGACCCGTATTGTTACCCAGATACTAGAGTGTTAAAGAATAAACTCGATATTCATGATTTTGACGAACTGTCTTTAGCAGAACGCAAACTTGCTAAATACCGTGCTCGCGAACTTTTCGAATCTCCTATTATTGGCCACTTCGATTTTACGCACCTACAAAAAATCCACCAGTATCTCTTTCAAGACGTTTATGATTGGGCCGGCAAAGTCCGCACCGTAGATATTGCCAAGGGCAATCTTTTTTGTCGATACTTTGCTATCGAAGCTGAAGCCGAGCGTATTTTTGGCGAACTCAAAAAAGATAAATATCTGGAGAGTCTCTCCATTGCTGGTTTTAGCAAAAAACTCGCCTATTATTTTTCTGAAATCAACGCACTTCATCCATTTAGGGAAGGAAATGGTCGCACTCAGCGTGAGTTTATCCGTCAACTCGCTCTTCAAAACGGCTACTTTCTTTCATTCATCGGTATCAAAAAGCCAGAAATGATCGAGGCTTCCATTGCTTCATTCAAACTAGACTACAGCCCAATGGAAAAACTAATTTTATCTCATCTCCGCCCTCTCTAAAAGACATTATAAAAACACATTTTTTCAACATTTTTTCAAAAAAACCTAGATTAAGCTGAATTCTAGTTCCAATTGCGACCCTTTCTAAATTGCTTGAGTATGCCTTTTTGTCTAGCTACCCACTGTGGACTATGCCAGTCTAATCGTTTTCTAGGTCTATTATTAATCTCCCAGACAGCATTGTCAATATCTTT
>JAFWMK010000018.1 GCA_017545585.1 Candidatus Saccharimonadota bacterium | reverse complement strand
GTCTATCACTAATAGTCCTCACTCTCCTTGCCATCTTTCCAATAGTTCATAAAACCATGGAAGCAGAAGCCGCTTCTCCATTAGAATCAAATACTAATATTACCATGACTATTGGTAAAGGCTCAGCAAACCTTAGTCTAACCCCAAAAGACACTACCGGTACCTTCTCCTCTTCATCTGCTTCAGACCTAGCCTCCTTTGGTGTAGTCACTAATAACTATACAGGCTACACACTAGGCATCAAAGCTACTGATGATACCAAACAACTCGTAAATAAAGATGGTGATACTACCATTGGTACACTAGAATCCATCACTTCTACCATAGATTCTACTACCTTCAATACCCAAGCCTATAATGGCAAATGGGGCTACAAACCTTCTAAGTACAATTCAACAGACAATGCTTCCTTTAGACCAGCTCCTACTACTTCTAGTTCTACTCTAGACGTTACAAATTCAGCTAATTCAACAAGTAGCAATACCTATACCATTGGCCTAGGCGCTAGAGCAGACTACAATACTCCAGCTGGTAACTACACCAAGACTTTTATCCTCACTGCCGTAGGAAACCCAGTACCATATACCATTAAGTACCTAGACAATACTGGCGATACTACCGTTACTGGACTTCCTCCTACTGATTCTGGTGCTACCCACAATACCTCACTCCCACTATCCACTGCTACTCCAACCAGAACTGGCTATACCTTCAAAGCTTGGTGTCTTGGTACAGTATCAAATAACGGTACTACCTGTACTGGTACAGAACATAACAAAGGAACATCACTCTCCTTTGTAGACCAAACTATTCCCTCTAACATTGCAGAACTTTATGCTACTTGGACAGCTAGTACCTACACTATTGCCTATACTCTAAATAACGGTACAGCTGGTACTAATGCACCTACTTCTGGTACTTATGATACTGCTGTTACCATCTCCAATCCTACTAAGACTGTTACAGCTAGAGGTAATGCCAATGGTACTGGTGCTACTATAGGTTCCAACACTTCTGGTGCCCAAACCTTTGCTGGCTGGACCAGTACTACTCTAGGCTCCAATGCCAAGACTGGAACTTCTTCAAGCGCTTCTAGCATTACTACAGCTTGGGATGGTAGTACAGCTACCACCAACCAATACTTCAAAAACTTACGAGAGTCTGGTACTGCAACTATGATAGCTAACTGGACTGGTAAAGCCTTTAACCTACCTACTGTATCCAAGACTGGTTATACGTGTGGTTGGGCTACATCAAGTACTGCTACTTCTTATACCTATGGTTCAGGAGCATCCTATACTCCAGCTGCAGATTCTGCTACCACGATAGACTTTTATGCCGTATGCACTATCAAATCCAACCTCTCCCTCAAAGTCACCTTTGCTGGTACTGGTGTATCTAGTGTAGGAGTAAGAACTGGTACTTCTTGTAACGGTGGTACTCTCAAAGGTACAGTTTCTACTAGTGGTAGCAGCGTATCTGGTTTAACGTATAATACTGCTTATGTCCTTTGCCCAGCCTATTCTCCTGGCTACACTCTAGACTCCTGGGTCAAAGATTCTGGTGCAGTAGGAACCTTTAACTCCACCTCAGCGACTTATACTATAGGCGATGGTACTAATGCTGCAACTATTACTGGTAAGGCTAGTACTTATGCTATTACTTTGAATGGCAATGGTGCTACCAATAGTTATACCACCTCCACTACTGCTACCTACTACAGTACTACATTAGGTGCTATTACTACCCTACCACAAAGAATCTATACTTTGTCTAGCTTTAGTGCTACCGGTGATGCTTCTGGAGCTACTATCACCTATCCAAGCTCAGGCTGTACCTCAGCTTCTAACTGTAAATCTACCTATACCTTCAAAGGCTGGTACAAAGAATCAGCTGCTACTACACAAGTAGCTAGTAATGCTGCTACTCCAGCCCTTACTGCTTCTAATGGCTATACAGACAGTAGTAAAAGATGGACTTCTACTTCAGCCCAAACTCTCTATGCTGGTTGGACTGGACAATCTGTCACCCTTCCTACTATTTCTAAGACTGGCTATACTTGTTCTTGGAAAGATCAAGACAATAACCCTATCACTTCTGGAGGTAGTGTTACTCCTACTAAGAATCTTACTATTACCGGAGTATGTACAATAAATACCTACACCATCACTCTAGCAAGATCTAATGCAGACGCTATAGTAATTGATGGTACTTCCTATACTGGTACTTCAGCAACTCTAGCCTATGGTACTCACACAGTCAGCGGTACTTACCCAAGTGGTTATGAATTCAGTTCCTGGAATACCAGCAACCCTACTAACCTAGCCATTACTGACATTTCTACTGAATCTACATCTATTACCGTACATGGTGCTGCAACGTTGACGTTAACGGGGAAGCTAAGTGCTATACCTATGCAAACTGCCACTATGGCTAATTGTGGGAGTAATATGTATGACAATCGTGGTAACGATACTTATAAAAGTATAATCTATACTACTGCAGAAATTAATGGTCTTTGTTGGATGACCAGAAACCTTGATCTTCCTGGTGGCACCACTTTGACTCCAGCAGACTCCAATGTCTCTGCTGGATGTAATCTCGGTAGTAATTGTACTCTCCCAGCTTCCTCTACTTCTGGCTTTTCAGACGACTCCACCGCTTACGTTTATAATAGTGGTAGAACTGATTGTTCATCACCGGGTTGTTACTCCTACTATTCCTACGCAGCTGCTACTGCCGGTACTAACCCATCAATCGGCAATGCTACTTCAGACATCTGTCCAAAAGGTTGGAGGCTGCCAACCGGGGCAGAATTTAATACACTTAGAAGTAGCTATACTACTGGTGCTACCTTAACTGCTTCGCCTTTCCTCGGCGTTTACGGCGGCCTTTACTACAATGGTAGCTTCTCCAATGGCGAGGAACACGGCCGCTATTGGTCTTCTGCGGCCGGCAGTTCGTCGGATGCGCTCAACTTGTACTTCAATAGTTCGAGCGCCAGTGTGTTCAACTACTTTAAGGGGTTCGGGTTTAGTGTGCGTTGCGTGCTTAATATCCCAATCATGCAAGATTTCACTGCTACTGATGCTGCAGCCATGGCAACGGGTGAAGCTAAGACCCTCAGAGACTCTCGTGACGGGCAAGACTACACTGTCGCCAAACTTGCGGATGGTAATGTCTGGATGGTAGACAACCTTAACCTCGGTGCTACTACCTTGTCTTCAGATCTCACTTCGGCTAATACCAATCTTTCTACTACTATCTCCGCTTCTACCTTCAGTAACTATAAGATAACTAGCGGTACAGCTACTTACACTGCCGCTGAATATATCCCAGTCTCTGGCACAGATGCTACTAGCCAAACTTCATACGGTACACTTTATAACTACTGTGCAGCCTCAGCTGGAACTATTTGTGCAAGCTCCAATTCAAGTGATGCCCAATATGATATTTGTCCAAAAGGCTGGAGACTTCCTACTGGTGGAGACTCTGGAGAATTCCAAGCCCTATATAATATCTATAATACTGATGTCAAAATGCTAGCTCCAGTCTCCCAAGGTGGTGCAGCCTTCGCCCTTGCTGGCTACTTCTACGATGGCGCACTGGAATATCATGGCTCCTACGGCATCTATTGGTCCTCTACGAGGTATAATAGTACTAATATGTACCGCCTGTTTCTCCGTACGTCGTTTGTCAATCCGGCCGTTTTCAGCTCTCGGCGCAACGGATACTCTATACGCTGTGTTCTCAAGCCAACCATGCAAGGTTTCACTGCTACTGATGCTGCAACCATGGCAACGGGTGAGACTAAGACTCTTGCAGACTCACGTGATGGACAAGATTACACTGTCGCCAAACTCCCAGATGGCAATGTCTGGATGACCAAGAACTTAAATCTTGCCGGTGGTACTACTTTGACCCCTGCAGATTCCAATGTCTCTGCTGGGTGTAATCTCGGCAATAATTGTACTCTCCCAGCTTCCTCTACTTCTGGCTTTTCAGACGACTCCACCGCCTACGTTTACAATGGTGGTAGTACATCATGTTCTAGTAGTTCTCCATGTTATTCCTACTATTCCCACATAGCTGCTACTGCCGGTACTAGCCCATCAAGCGGCAATGCTACTTCAGACATCTGTCCAAAAGGTTGGAGACTACCAACTCAAGCAGAGTTTATTACATTAATGTCTAGCTATAACATCGGTGACAAACTCACCGCCAGTCCGTTCCTCGGCGTCTATGCCGGCTTCTACAGTAGTTCGTCGTTCGCTAGTGGTGGTAGCGACGGCTACTACTGGTCGTCTACTGCCAGCAGTAGTACCAGTGCTTACAACCTAGGTTTCAATAGTAGCAGTGCCTATGTCCGCAGCTACAGTAAGAGGTACGGTCTCTCAGTACGTTGCGTACTCAAGCCAACCATGCAAGATTTCACTGCTAGCGATGCTTCGGCTATGGCAACTGGTGAAACTAAGACTCTTACAGACTCTCGTGACGGACAAGATTACACTGTCGCCAAACTCCCAGATGGTAATGTCTGGATGACTAGGAATCTAGATCTTGCTGGAGGCACTACCTTAACTCCTGCCACTTCCAATGTCTCTTCAAACTACACCCTCCCAGCTTCCTCCACTTCTGGTTTCTCAGACAATGCTACCGCCTACGTCTATAATAGCGGCAGCACATCATGCGGTAGTAGCAGCCCATGCTATTCCTACTATTCCTACGCAGCCGCTACTGCTGGTACTGGTGCATCCATATCAAGCGGCGATGCTACTTCAGACATCTGTCCAAAAGGTTGGAGGCTACCTACCCGAGCAGAATTTAATACATTAATATCTACTTACACTACCGGCGCTACCTTAACCGCTAGCCCGTTCCTCGGCGTCTATGCCGGCAGCTACAGTCGTTCGTTGTTCGAGGATGGTGGTAGCTACGGCTACTATTGGTCGTCTACTGCCGGCAGTAGTACCGGCGCTTACTACCTAAATTTCTATAGTAGCAATGCCGATGTCTACAGCTACAATAAGAGGGACGGTAGCTCAGTACGTTGCGTACTGCAGTAGCGTCGCCGCTCATCGGTCCCTCGCGCTCCCGAATTCGCTCTCCTGGCGGGCGCGGAGCGCCCCCAAGAGAGCGGAAGTGCACGCTGTGTGCACTCTAGCTAGTGCTAGTACTCGCGCCAGCAGCGCGAGCAGAAAGGCGCAAAAAGTATGTTGAATAAACTACAGACTCCATATAAAACTCAAAATATGGTATAATTATAAAATGAAATATAGAGCGGGAGAACGCCGGAAGGCGATAGAATATGAAAAGGCTCTCATTGATTGGTGGAAAAAGCACAAAACTTTTGAGCAATCCATCAAAGAGAGACCAGAGGACAAATCTTACGTTTTTTATGACGGTCCGCCGTTTATCACCGGCATGCCGCATCACGGCACGCTACTTAGCTCTATCGTAAAAGACGCCGTCCCGCGCTTTTGGACTATGAGAGGATATAGAGTAGAGAGAAGATGGGGATGGGATTGTCACGGTCTTCCAGCCGAGAATTTTGTCGAAAAACAGCTTGGCATCACCGATAGAAGGGACATCGGCACCAAGTGGAGCCTAGAAGATTATATTACAAAAGCCCGCGAATCCATGGTGGCAAATTCCGAAGAGTGGCGAAGTACCATAGACCGTTGTGGTCGTTGGGTAGATTTTGATCATCCTTACCGCACCATGAACAAAGATTTTATGGAGTCCGTCTGGTGGGCCTTTAAAAAATTATATGAAGCTGGCAAGATTTACGAAGGCCGCAAAGTTCTCATGTATGACACCAAATTCGCCACTCCTGTCTCCAAGGCCGAAGTCACCATGGATAACGACGCCTACCAAACCGTCACCGACCCATCCGCCTACGTCAAGTTCAAATCCAAAGATTTCATATTCTTAGCCTGGACCACCACCCCTTGGACCCTGATGGCCAACCGCGCCTTAGCTGTCAGCCCTACCTTAGAATACGGTATATATAATATAGACGGCGAGAAGCTCATAGTCGCCACAAAGCGTGCTGAACAAATTTTTGATTCAGTCAAACCAGAGCAGACTATGAAAGGAAAAGACCTAGCAGGTCTAGAGTATACATCTCTCGATGGCACTACTTGCCGAGTTTTTACCGCCGATTTTGTCGGAGAAGAAGAAGGCACCGGCATCGTCCATATCGCCCCAGCCTATGGCGAAGACGATTACGAACTTTATAAAAACCACGAAAAGGAAATTGATTTTGTCGATACTCTAGACGAAAACGGCTACTATTTGCCAGAATATGCCGACAAGCTTCACGCGCTAGGCGTGAGAGACACCGACGAGCACGGCATCCAAATTTGGGCCGGAAACAAATTCATCGCCAAATGTCTCGAAGAAAAGGGAATTATTTATAAGATCGAATATATAAAGCACGAATACCCATTCAACCCGCGCTCAAAAGAACGTATTATGTATCGCGCTTTCCCGTCTTGGTTCTTTGACATCGAAGACCAAAAGCAGCTGATGCTAGAGGAGAATGAAAACATCAATTGGTTCCCAGAGTATCTCAAACATGGTCGTTTTGCCAAAAATATCGAAGCCGCCCCAGATTGGAATTTATCCCGCGACCGCTTCTGGGCTACCGCCATGCCAGTTTGGAAAGGCGACAAAGGCTCGGTCAAAGTCGTCGGCTCTTACGAAGAATTAAAAGACCTCTCTGGCGTAGAGCTAGAAGACTATCATCGCCCATGGGTAGACCAGATCGAGTTCGATATCGACGGCGAGCATTTCAAACGTATCGAAAAAGTCCTAGACTGCTGGTTTGAATCCGGCTCCATGCCGTTCGCTCAGCTTCATTATCCATTCGAGAACAAAGAAAAGTTTGAAAAGAACTATCCAGCCGATTTTATCGTAGAATACGTCGGCCAAGTTCGTGCCTGGTTCTACTATGTTCATGCGGTCAATACCGCTTTAGCCGAAATCGGCGCCTTTGGCGAAGAAACCAAAAAGGGTCATAGGAACGCCTACAAAAACGTCATCACCACCGGTACTTTAGCGGGGAACGACGGTCGCAAGATGAGCAAATCTCTCGGCAACTACACCGACCCAAATGTTCTTATGGATCAATATTCCGCCGACGCCTACAGATTTTTGCTATTATCTAGCCCAGTCATGTCTGGCGAAGACTTTGCCATGCTCGACAAAGACGTTTCCGACGTTAGTCGCAAACTCGCTATGCTCTGGAACGTTTACGATTTCTTCACTACATACGCCGAGGTCGAAGGTCTCGATTCAGAAGGATTGGAAAATGCTGCTTGCGAGACCCTCTTGCGACAACGGGAGCAAGAAGAGCGAAGCGCTGCCCGTAACAGACCGCCCCTTGGGACGCGGACGACCCTAAGGGTCGACGGGCCAGCGCAAGCGCGTCGAGCAAGCAGCATTTCCAATCCTCTAGATCTTTGGATCACCGAGCGCTATTACGAGCTCCGAGACGAAATCACCACCGGTATGGAAGAATACAACATTCCAAAAGCTCTCGAAGGCGTTCTTCCGTTTATTGATGATCTTTCCAACTGGTACGTCCGCCGCTCCCGCCGTCGCTTTAGCAAAAACGACAATAAAAAAGACAAAATGGCCGCCTTTAGTACGCTTTATAGCATGCTAAAGCTCACCGCCATCATCCTCGCGCCATTTACCCCGTTCTTGTCCGAAGAGCTTTACCAAAAAATCACCATGACCGATAAATCTGTTCATCTACTAGATTGGCCAGAAGCTCTAAAAGACAAAGACGGCGAAAACATTCTTGAAAACATGGCTAGAACCCGCCAGATTATTACCGATGCCCTTGCGCTCAGGATGCAAAAGTCCGACACCGAAGAGCAGATCAAAGTCCGCCAACCGCTCTTAAGTCTCGTTTATAGCGGCGACAAGCTAGATGATTTTTATGAGCAAATCATCAAAGAAGAAGTTAACGTCAAATCAGTCAAGAACGGCAAAGAACTCAAATTAGACAAAACTCTTACCAAAGAATTAAGGGAAGAAGGCTATGCCCGCGACCTTATCCGCGCTATCCAATCCGCCAGAAAGCACGCCGGTCTCAATATGGACGACCATATCAAACTCTCCCTCACCGCCGACATTCCAGCAGCCCACCTAGATTTAGTCAAAACTGAAGTCCTTGCCGACGAAATTGTCAAAGATGGCAACTACGCTCACGACGAAATCGCCAAAATAAACGGCGAAAACGTCACAATCTCATTAGAAAAAAGTAAGTAATTTTATTTGCATTTTGATGAGCCCAAGAGGATTTTGAGAATTTTAGAAAATTTTTGCAGCGTGGCCCCCATCCGGCGCAAGACGCAAAAATTTTCGTGAAGAAATTCGAAAAATCTTCTTGGCGCGAAATCAATTGCAAATAAAATTACTTATTTTTCTATCTGTTATTGTGGCATTTTAGCATAAAAGGTATTGACATTTTAGCATAAGTGTGCTATACTCAAATTAAGTTAGAAAATAAAACAAACAATCTAACAACCCCACCAAAACCAAAATAAAAACATAAAAAACAAAAAGGAGCAAACATGGCGGCAAACCCAAACAAAATATCAACCCTCAATCTACCAGATGACGGCAAAGTAGTCGATTCAGCCTGGAGAGATGACATCGACGTAGAGTATGCAATCTACGGTGGAGACGAAAAAAGCGAAGGTCAATATATAGATCCAAACACCATAAGCAAAGAATCTATTAAAAAGATCAAAAGTTTTCAAGAAAAATTAGCTTTCAATAGCCTCAAGAGATTCAGAAAACAAGAACAAAAGAAACTCACAGCAGCCGCCTAAACAGGCTGAAAAACAAAAAGGAATACCACTATGGAATTAGCACTTTATCGAATAGACCCCTTATATTACAGCATCGTATATCACATTATACTATCTGTACTATGCGTAGTCTAACCGCCAAAGCCAAAAGAAAGGAGACCCATGTAGCGGATTAAAAAACCAAAACAAAAACAGCAGAAAAAAAGAAAGGACACCAATGTAACAAAATAAAATCAAACAAAAACTACAAAAAACCGAACACTCCGTTCGGTTTTTTCAAATCTCTCCAAAAACTTGACACGGCCATAAAGGTTATGATAACCTTAAAATAGAAAGGTTATATAAATATCATAACAAAATTGTAAATAATGGAATCGAGTCTCGTTGACCAAGCGGTTCTGGGGCAATTCGTGGATGCACTCATCGGCGAAAAATACCCAAACCAACCAAACGCCGTTTCGGACGGCGCTAGAAAAGACGCCATCCGCGCTCTTGATTATCAAATTTTAAAGGCTATTCTTGGTAGCCTCACCAAAGAACAGGGCGGGGAACTTAGTCAACTTCTCAAAAAGGAGGATTCTGACGAGGCCACTTTTGAAAACTTTTTCAAAAGTCACAATATTGATTTGGAAAATGTTATCAAAAGTGTTATGACCAAATTTAGGGACGATTTTCTAAAAGGAGGTCAAAATGCCTAAAAATCCAGAATTTTCAAACAATTCAGCTATCAACGAATCAAACGAGACTAATGAAAATCGAGAAGCTATACGCGCGATCAACCAAGAGCGCGGTGATAAAGTTAATGATATCGAAACCTTACTTAGAGAACGTGAAGCTTTGATAAAGAGGAATGATGAGCTAAAGGCTATATTAGGTAAGCCTGAGGCCCCAAAAGAGGAAGTCGAAGTTACTCCTGCCGCTTTGGGCGAACAAGCTACTAAGAATCCACGTTTCAAAAGAATGATTACAGGTCTTGTAATTGGCCTTGCTGCATCCTTTGCCGTGGGTGGCATCGCTGCTCATGGTATCCATAGCACCAAAGCTGCGCCTGATATTGTCGGTGGCGGCCCCGCCACTAAGGCTCCGGTCATGACAGAAGTTTCCGCACCATCAGTGCCAGAACTAACCACTGTCAGCTTTGATACTGTGTCCGAAAATCGATTCGCCGGCGAAACCGCCAATGGTAGGACTTACGATTACACTGAGTATGCCGACCGTGAGCACAAGACTAGCTACAATGCTTATGGCTACGATTACTCTGGTGATCACGGCGATATCGAAAAAACCAAAAATAACATCAATCACATAGCTACTGATTCTCCAGAAGTTTTGGCGTCCTATAGCAACCGAATTTTGTTTGATGATGAAAAGGAAAAACTTGGCATCAAAAATATGAGCGATGTCGAGATTGACAATCTTCTTGAAACATCCGAAAAAGGCGGCGAGCTTCAAGAATCCATGCTGACTGCACTCAAAAGCAATAACGTTATAGGTTCATCCGATACCACTAAAACCGAATATCTCCCGGTAGAAAAAAGCGGTCTCCAGCATACCATCTACAATTATTGGGTAGACTCCAATAAGGATGGCAGTATGACGCCAGATGAAATGCATATAGGTTACGATTCTAAAAAGCGCAACAATGCCAAACAGACTATTCTCAAACGTACTCGCTATGACGCTAACGGCAAGGTAGTTGAAAGCAGGCAAATGCTTTTGAACGAAGAATGTGGCTATCAACCTTGCGACGAAAAGGCTCCAGTCGGTATCCCTCAGATCGACGAGAGCAAGCCGGTTCCACAAGTAATCAACGGCGGTGGTCCAAACGGTGGCGGTGGCGAAGATCCAACGCCACCAGACCCAGATCCAGGACCAAAACCACCAGATCCAGACCCAGATCCAGGACCAAAACCACCAGATCCAGACCCTACCCCAACCCCTACCCCTACCCCAACCCCAAGTCCAAAGCCAAAAGACCCAGATAATCTCGGACGTATCGATGATAAAGTCAATAAAGATATTGCGGGAGACGATGGCACAGGAGGAGTCAATCCAGGCCATAATCCAGGCGTATCTCCAGAAGATATTACTGCGCCACCTTCTCCTGGTGACTATGGCGGTACCACCCCTGTAACTACTCCTAGTGAGCCATCAAAAGGCGGCGAGGACGTCCAGCCTACCAACCCAGGCAATGATTATGGCGACAATCAAGGGGGTGCCAATGATGGCAATGCTAATCCTAATCCAGTTCAAGATAATGACGAAGGTCAGGATGCTGCCGACGAAAATGAACAAAGCACTCCTCCAACAAGTGGAAATGACCTAGAGGACGCGCTAGATGATATAGGGGTTAATTAGAGGAGGAGATGAATGAAAATTTTGAATAAAATACCAAAAAGTTTTGTAGCTATTGCTACGTTGGCTATTACTACTATGCTGGGGGTTGCTGGTGTCTCCGCCTGGGGCCCAGAACGTCCGACTTTTACCATGGAGACCCCAGCCTCTTACCCTACATTCAATTCCATCACCAACAATCCTACCATTGGTGATGAAAGGGATTTTGTCCGTGTAGGGCAGATTAATTCCGATATCACAAACTTAGGAAACGAAGTGGAAGTGATTCCAGGGAAACAATATCTAGTATATGTTTATTTCCACAACAATGCTTCCGCTACCTACAACGATTCTGCTCATAATCATGCAGGCGTAGCTGTTAATACCAGAATGTCCTCATCTTTTTCTACAGTACTCACTCCAGAATCGAGAGCTACTATTACGGCTACTATTAAAGCCAACAACAGTAATCCAATCGCCGTCTGGGACGAAGCTTATATGACCACTAGCTATCCAAAAGTCCTGCTTCGTTACGTTACTGGCTCTGCCAAAATTTACAATGACTGGAAAGCCAACGGTAGTATTATGCCATCCAGTCTTTTCACCGAAGCTGGCACATTGGTTGGTCTCAACGAATTAAACGGCGTAATTCCAGGTTGCGAAGAATATCATGGCGTAGTCAGCTATGTTCTTCAAGCCGAAGAGCTTAAAGGGACTATTGATAAAGAAGTCTCTACGGATGGCACTAATTATACTACTAGCGTAGACGTTAATCCTGGTGACGAAGTCTATTTTCGTCTTACCGTCAAAAATGCTGGCGACGTAGCTCTCTCCAATGCTACCATTGCTGATGCCATGCCGTCTGGCCTAGAATTGATTCCAGGTAGCGTACAATTTTCCGCCAATAATTCTGGAGTTTGGGAATCTCTCTCAGACAACCTTATTGGCACTGGTTATAATTTTGGTACTATAGGGACCGGCAATGTTATTAACATTATCTATCGCGCCAAAGTAGTAAGCGACATTGATTGTGGTAGTCTAAGCCTTGTCAATACCGCCACTCTGGTTTATGATAGCGAATCGTCCACCGGCGATAGCGATAATAGTTCTACGGCCGTGAACGTCAAAAAAGACGATTGTCCAGAACCGGATCCAGAAGACTGTACTACCAACCCAGCTTTACCTGGATGCACTACACCACCGGTAGAAGACTGCAACACCAACCCGAATCTTCCAGGCTGCGATTTGCCAACCGAAATTGTCAAAACTGGTCCGCTAGAAATCGTCATGGCTGTAGTTATTATACTTGGTATCGGTGGTGCTGCTTTCTACCTATTGCGTACTAGACGTACTCTAAAAACCGTAGAAGACGTGGTCACTGGTGATGGCCCAGATGCTTCTATTGCTCCAAACGCTTCAACTACGCCAGAAACCCCAACTACTCCAGAAACTCCAACTACTCCAGAAGCCCCAACTACGCCAGAAACCCCAGTCGCGCCGACCGAGTCTACCACTCCAACCGAGAGCTCACCGCTTACTCCAGCCGGCTTCTCTACTCCAGCTTCCGCAGGGGAACCGAATTTCACCGCCCCGACCGTCCCAGAACAACCAGCTTCAGAAGCCCCAGCCCCAGAACAACCAGCTCCAGAAGCTCCAGAAACTCCAGAACAACCAACCCCAGAGAACCCAACCCCAGAACAATAGCTCTCTTGTCAAAGATAAAAATCTGTGCTATAATAAACAGGTAATATTAGCTCAGCAAACGAGCCACTAGGATGTGCGAGAACCAAGCCAAATCCTACCTGCGTTTGCTTTAACCAAAGGAGTCATATGAAAGAATACGAACTTTCTATCCTCTTTCATCCCGATCTCGAGATGAACCTAGATCCAGCTCTAGCTAAGGTCAAAAAAATGATCGAAACTAGTGGTGGCAAAATCACCAAAGAAGAACCAGAAGGCAAGAAACGCCTCTGCTATCCAATCAATGGTAATGATTTTGCGCTCTACTATTACATGAATGTAGAGCTCCCGGCTGAAGCTCCAGCCAAAATTTCAAATACTCTTGGTATTACCGATGAGGTTATACGCTATCTCATTGTTAAGGCCGATCCAAGAAGGGCTAAATATATTGCTGCAAAAGAGCAAGAAGACGCCAAAGAAGACAGCAAAGAAGAGCCAGCCAAAGAAGAATCAGCTAAAGAAGAGGAGGCTTAATGCGCGGATTTTCTAAAGCAATTATCACTGGTAACCTAACTCGCGACCCAGAGCTTCGTACTACCACTAGTGGTAGTAGTGTTTGCTCTTTTTCTGTAGCAGTCAACCGTACCTTTAAGGGTAACGATGGCGAAAACAAAGAAGAAGTTTCTTACATCGACTGTGTTGCTTGGGGCAAACTTGGCGAAGTTATCGCCCAATATGCCAAAAAAGGCAGCAGTGTATTGGTGTCTGGCCGGTTGAGCCAGCGCAGCTTTGAAGGCAAAGATGGTGTCAAGCGCTCTCGTACTGAAATCGTTGCCGAAGATTTCAATTTTATTGGCGCTAACCCTGCCTCTCGTGATGGCGGCAGCTATAATTCATCAAGCTCCAATGCATCTAATACCGAAACCAGCGCTTCCGTGGATATCCCTACCGACATCCCAGAAGGAGAAGTGGATTTATCAGAAATCCCATTCTAATTAAAAAAGGAAGGATAGTATAATGAAAAAATATAAGAATGATAAAGATCTTTATTTCGATTATCGTGACGCCAAGACTTTAGGTCACTATATCGATGCTTACGGCCGAATCGAGCCAATTTCCAAGACTGGCTTGTCTGCCAAACAACAGCGCCAATTAGCGACCGCCATTAAGCGCGCTCGCCATTTGGCACTATTACCGTTTGTTTCTAATAATTAAATAAAGGAGTAAAATGTACGGACCAACAGATCTCAAGAAAAACACCCTTATCACTTTGGATGGCCAGCCGTACAAGGTGGTAGAATACTCACAAAAAGTGATGGGCCGTGGTGGTTCCATTGTCAATGTCAAAGTAAAAAATCTCATCACTGGTGCGCTTCTTCCAAAGACCTTTAAAGGTCAGGAAAAAATCGAGCCAGCCGAAGTTACTACCAAAAAAGTCCAGTATCTCTACAAAGATGACGAAAAGTTCTACTTTATGGATCCAGAGACTTTTGAGCAATATGAGCTTCAAAAGGACATGGTAGGAAATTCAGAAGATTTTATGAAGGAAGGCGACGAAATGGAGATTCAATTCTATAACGGCACTCCTATCAATTTGACTCTTCCTAAGAACCTCTGGCTCAAAGTCACTTATACCGAGACTGCAGTCAAGGGTGACACCACTAGTTCTGTAATGAAAGACGCTACATTAGAAACCGGCGTAGTTATCAAAGTTCCAGCGTTCATTAAAGAAGGCGATACCGTTTCGGTGGACACGGATACCTATGAATACCGCGAACGCAAAAAATAGAACACGAACGGGTGATAGGCCTGGAGGGGGACCCCCGCGCGAGCCGCACGGGGGAGGAAAAGGCCTAGCAGGACCCGTTCGGGGTTATATTAAATTGTCTAGTGCTGCCCGCAGTTTTGATTTTGATTTTAGAGATAAAGTCGTGCTAGATATCGGTTCTTCCACTGGTGGCTTTACTGAATATGCCCTGGAGCAGGGTGCCAAAAAAGTTATTGCCGTAGAAAAGGGAACTAATCAAATGAAAGCTCCCTTACGCGACAACCCAAAAGTAGAACTGCATGAAAAAACTGATATTTTTGATTTTGTTTGTATGCCAGACGTCATTGTAGCTGATGTATCGTTTATCTCACTAACCAAAATCCTAAAATATGCCAAAGATCATCTTGCCAGCCAAAACACTGAGTTTGTTGTTATGCTAAAGCCTCAGTTTGAAGCTAGCGAAAAAGATCTCACAAACGGCATCGTCAAAAACGAAACCATCAGAAGAAGCTTAATTAAAAAATTTGAGCAATGGCTTAAATTAAACGACTTTATCATCTTAAACAAGCATGATAATGAGCAAAAAGGTAAACATGGCAACACGGAAAGATTTTACCATTTGCGCCTTGCAAAATAGCTTGCAAAAATAACCATAACCGTATATAATTAAACTATGAATTTATTGCATGGCGTGGGCGATTTCTTTTCGCTAGATATCGGCACAAACTCGATGCGTATTATTCAGCTCACTGGTGATGACAAAAACGGCTGGGCTTTACTTCGCTATGCTTACGTTCCGATCGAACAGAAACTCACTGCCGACACTACCGAACTCGGCAAAAAACGCCTTGGTGAAGCTATCATGGGCGCAGTTGAACAGGCTGGTATTAAGACCAAATCCGTGGCCGTCGGTCTCCCAGCCAACAAAACTTTTACTTCTATTGTTGAGACCGAAACCTTACCAGATAAAGAACTAAACAAAGTTTTTAAATACGAGATGGACAAATATGTCCCAATGCCGATGAGTGATGCCAAAGCTGATTATGTGGTGCTCGGTCCTAGCCCGAATGATCCAATGAAAACCGAAATCTTAGTCAGTTCTGTTGCCAAAGAATATGCTGAAGACGTACTCGAAACTATCGAAAAAACTGGTCTCAATGTTATTGCTATGGAGCCAGAGCCGCTCGCCATGGCGAGATCACTAGCAATTCCGGGTGCTATCGACGCTAATCTTATCGTAGATTTTGGCGAAAAATCCACTGACCTCGTAATTACCTACCAAGGAAAACCTCGCCTAGTCCGTTCTATTCAAGGTGGCTTTGGTCAATTTGTCACCGCGGTAGTTAACGGTCTCGGGGTGAGGGAAGACCAGGCTCGTCAATTTATTCTCAAATTTGGTCTTGCCGCCGACAAAGTCGAAGGGCAAGTTTTTAAAGTCCTTGGCCCATCATTAGACACTTATGCGTCCGAGCTTGCTAAATCTGTTCGTTTCTTCCAGACTAAGTACCTAAACGGTAAAGTTGGCAGTATCGTGTTGTCTGGCTATGCTAGTATGATTCCGCTTTTTCCAGAATACATTGAAGCCAAGACTAATATTCCTACTATCAAGGGCAATCCATGGCAATTAGTTCGCACTACTCCAGAGCAGCAACATGCATTAATGCCGGTTGCATCTGAATTCGCTGTAGTAATCGGCTTGTCCGAAAGGAGTAACGATTAATGGCTAAAGAAATTAACCTTGTACCAGACATCAAAAACGAGTTTATCAAAACTCTCAAATTCCGCAATTTTGTCTTTTTCCTTTGTATTGTTATCGCGTCAGGAAGCCTTATGGTGATGTTGATTTTTCTATCCATCGCCGGGGGACAACAAGGTTTTATCACTGCCAAACAAGGCACCCTCAAAAACTTAGAGCAAAAAATTACCGATTATACTGATCTTTCCGATTTTCTTACTATTCGCGATCAGCTCGGCAACATCGCTTCTATTACCGGAAACAAAGCAATGCTTTCTCGTACCTTCAATGTCCTTTCGGCTATTATTCCTACCGGGGCTGACTATATTAATATTTCTGAATTAGCTGTCAATCTTTCTGATGAAGCCCCTACTTTTAGTTTTGACGCCCAGGCCAACTCTGGTACGGAGCCATATATTGACTACAACGTACTAGACTCCTTCAAAAAATCCATGCAGTATATGCGTTATGACTATGGTACATATGTAGACAAAAATGGGGATGACATCCCGGCTTATTGTATGATAGAAAGTAATCAAGAAGGCTCTATTTTGAGAGACGCCGAAAAAGGTTATTACGCATACTGGTTAATCAACGGCGAGGGCTGCAATCCGGCTGCTGAAGATAAACAAGAAGAGGAAAATGAAGACGGAGCCGAGGCTACCGAAAACGTCAAACCTGAACCTACTGCTAGTGAACTATCGCAAAAGACAGGCTATAACGTAGAAGAATGGAACGGCCAAAAGGTGGTCAAAATTTGGCGCACTCCTCAATTTGCCGATTGGTATAAGAAAAATCCAAACGAGAACGAACCTTCGATGGGTCTAAATGGCGAAATCAAAAACATTCCTCATTTCAATAGTTCTTGTATTAAATATTCCGGCGAGGAAAAAGAAGATGAAAAAACCAAAGAAACTAGTATTACTTGGTCTATTACCAACGACACTTGCAAATTAGTCCCAGACAGTGATGAAGAAGGCACCGGCGGTATCAAAATCAATGATTCATCAAACGGTCGTGATGCAAATGAGCAACTAGTCCTCAGGTTTTCTGCAATTATTACTTTTGCGCCAGAAGTCTTTAATTTCAACAATCATCATATGATAGCTCTATCTCCAGCCGGTCGCCGTAACGTAACCGATTCTTACTCTCAGATTCAAAGCATGTTTGCTGAACGGGCTGCTGATTGCCAGAAGGATGACACTGCTTGTATTACTACCCCAACTGGCAGTAATAATGAACAACAAAACAATGGAGGAGAAGAGTAATGGCCAAAGAAATTAAACTTGGCAAACGTGCCAAAATTACCCAAGCCCAACAGTACATGGCTCTAGCCGTCTTTGGTGCTGCCGTTTTTCTCGGTGCTGCTATAGCCGTAGTAATCAATTCGGTCAACAAAATTACTTTCAGTGCCGATATTATCACAGCTCAAGACCAGGCTATTGTTAATTTTTCTGACACCATCAAAAATATTGGTATCTGCAAAAAACCATCAGGCAAAGTCTATAGCGACGACGAGCTCAAAAAATGCAGCCCAAACAGCGTTACCGCATCGGACGTCCCAAATACCCTTAGATCCAACATCCTAGAAAACATGGCCTCAAATACTGCTCTTGCTTCTGTTCCAAACCAGAGCAATCCTGATTGCATTAATCCAAAGACCAGCAAGAATTATACTTACAAAGAGCTGGAAGATAATTATGCGGCTGCCGGCGAAAGCAAAGACGAAGAACGACTCATTGCTGCTAGTAACCTTATCAAAGCCTGCTCATCGCTTCGTGTCATACCAGACGCTCTCCCAGCGTTCAAAAATGAGGAGGCCTTGCTTGCGAGTATTGATAGAATCTTCCGCGATTCTGGTACCGAACCAGAGTCCTTAAGCCCTACTGGCGAAACCGATTGGGCCCCATTTGGTAATAATCTTTATACTATATCCGTCCGTCTTGCCATCGAATCTGGCGCTGGTACTGTACATACATTCCTAAGCAATGTTGAACGCTCCATCAGGAATTTTAATATCGAACGTGCCACTATCGAATGGAGTAGTAATAATACCATCAACTTCCAAGCTCGCGCCACTGCTTATTACATGTTGCCGTCCAATCTTTCTATTTCGGATAAAACTATCAAACCAGGAGGTAAATAAATGAAAGTAGATTTAACCACCGCTATCGTCGCCGCCATTGTGGGCGTAGTAGTAGCTTACTTGCTAATGAGTAACGTCATTCTCAAAAATCCAGTACCAGTTACAATCAAAACCCTTGGTACTTCTATCTCTACCGACCTAGCTGAACCAAATCCAGAAGTCTTCAATTATCGTGCGCTCAATCCTACCGTAGAAGTCTATATAGACTGTTCCAATTACGACGCCTCCGGGAGTTGTGTTGAAACTGAAGGGAACAACTAATGGCTACTTTGACTAAGGAAGCAGAGCAGAGAATCTTGAGCCTACTCCTCGCAGAAGGCTTAGTTGATCCTACTTTGGCTGGTGCCGCTCAAGATTTGGATCAGCTGATTAATGAACATGCCATTACTAGCGATATGGTCTCTCATGCTACAGCGGTAATCATTGGAGTACCGTATGTAGAGCTCAAAAACATTATAATTGATCAAGACATCCTGCTCAAAATTCCGTACGAAGCTCAATCTCGTTTTATGGTAGTTCCGCTCGGAGAAAAAGACGGCATGCTTAATATTGCCATGAGCGACGTGACCAACGTTCAGGCTACCGATTACATTTCCAATCTTATCAACCAACCAGTGCGCGTTTGGATGTCGTCTGAACGTGGCATCAAAGAAATGCTTGAGAAAAATCACGGCGACTTCGCTAGTGTCAAAGAAGCCGTTAAAGATACTAATGAAGAGCTCGCTGCACAAGCTCAGCGCGCCGACGTCAAAACCATTGTTCAAGACTCCCCGATTTCCAAAGCGCTCACCACCATCTTAAGCTATGCAGTAAAAACTAAATCATCCGATATTCATATCGAACCTCTAGAAGATTCTTTGATTATCCGTTGTCGTGTAGATGGCGTTTTAAGGAAAATCATGGACTTGCCAAAAGTTGTAGCCCCAGCTCTTGTTTCTCGCGTCAAAATCCTTGCCAACCTCAAAATCGACGAACATCGTATTCCACAAGACGGTCAATTTACTGTTCTCGTAGAAGACAAGGAAGTAGATCTTCGTATTGCTACTTCACCAGTTACTTGGGGTGAGCAAGTAGTAATTCGTCTTCTAGACAAAAAAGGCGTTTCCATGAAGATTGACGAAATGGGTATGACCGGCCGTGCGCTTAGAACCGTCCTAACTGGCATCGCCAAGCCAAACGGCATGATCCTAACTTCTGGTCCTACTGGTTCTGGTAAATCCACCACACTCTATGCGCTTATTAATCAAATCAAATCTGAAGAAATCAACATTGTAACTCTGGAGGATCCAGTTGAGTACAAAATGGATGGGATTAATCAGATTCAAGTCAATGTGGATGCTGGTCTTACTTTTGCCTCGGGCCTTAGAAGTATTCTTCGTCAAGACCCTGACGTAGTAATGGTGGGTGAGATTCGTGATAACGAAACCGCGCAGCTCGCTGTGCAGGCTGCACTTACTGGCCACTTAGTATTTTCTACACTTCACACCAACTCCGCTGCTGGTATCTTGCCGCGTCTTCTAGATATGGGTATCGAACCATTCCTTCTTGCGTCTACTTTGAACGTAGTAATTGGTCAGCGTTTGGTTCGTCGTGTCACTGAAAAACGGGATACTTATAAATCTTCCGAAATCGAAACCGAGAGCATTAATTCCATCGTAGGCGATTTACTTCCACAAACTAAAGACGACGTGGATAGAGTTAGTGAAGATCTCGGTTATCCAGGATTACCAGTAAGAGACGATAGATATTATATGCTCGCCAAAGGTCGCGATACCAAAGAAACTCCTGGCGGTTATTCTGGTCGTGCTGGCCTCTATGAGACTATTGAAGTAGATGAAGATATTCAGAAGATGATTACCAATCACAGCACCGCTGCTGAAATCATGCGCCTGGCTCGTTCCAAGGGGACTGTCACTATGCGCCAAGATGGTATTTTGAAAGTTTTATCTGGCATAACATCAATCGAGGAGGTCAACCGCGTGGCATCAGATTTGTCATAATGGTTGTGGTATAATAGGATTATGGAAAATAATGGGCAGAATTCAACTCCGGCAGCGCCAACAACACCGGCGCCAGCTCCAGCCAAACCGACTGGCAGCACTCTTAGAATTGAACTACTCCTAGAAGAATGTATCCGCCGGAAGGCTTCGGATCTTCATCTCCAATATGGTTTACCACCGATTTTAAGAGTCGACGGCTCGCTCATCCCGATTGCCGGCATGCCGCCTCTAAATTCCACTATGCTCAAAGAAATTATTTTTGCTACTCTGGATGAAGATCAGCAGAAGATTTATTTAAAGGATAAAGAATTTGACTATTCTTTTGCCTTTGGTGATGTAGCACGCTTCCGCGTCAATGCTTTTCATGAACGTGGCAAAATGGCTGCCGCCTTCCGTTTGATTCCTAATGAAATTAAGCCAATATCAGAACTCGGCATGCCAAGCATTGTTTCGACTTTTGCAGATTTTCCGCGTGGACTCGTCCTCGTTACTGGCCCTACCGGCTCTGGAAAATCCACTACTCTGGCTGCCTTGATTGACAAAATCAATCAAGAAAAAGCCGTTCATATTATTACCATAGAAGATCCAATCGAGTTTACACATAAGTCCAAACGCGCCGTCATCGTGCAGAGGGAAGTACACTACGATACTTTTAGTTTTTCTGCGGCACTCCGGTCTGCTCTTCGCGAAGACCCAGACGTCGTATTGATTGGCGAGATGCGTGATCTCGAAACCATCCAAGCAGCTATCACTATTGCTGAGACTGGCCATTTGGTCTTTGCTACACTTCACACCAACTCCGCCGCTCAGTCTATCGACCGTATGATCGACGTTTTTCCAGCTCATCAACAACCGCAAGTTCGGGTCCAACTTTCCAACATGCTTCAAGCTATCTGTTCACAACGTCTCGTGCCGGCGATTGGTGGTGGCCGTGTAGTCGCTGCCGAAATTATGACTGCCAATTCTGCTGTTCGCGCACTTATTCGTGAGGGCAAGACCTTCCAGCTCGATAACGTCATCCAGACCAGTGCCGACCAAGGCATGCAGACTATGGATCACGACCTTGCTCGCCTAGTTCAATCCGGGGTAATTACTTATGAGTCTGCCTGTGAATATGCCGTAGATTTAGCTGAACTTAACCGCTATGCGAGAGGTTAAAGATGAAGCGTTATAATTATCGTGCTAGAGAAAAAGCTACCGGCAAACCAGTCAAAGGTAGTATTCAGGCTGATAGCGAGCGTTTTGCTGGTCGTCTTTTGGTCCAACAAGGTTTAATTCCAGATTCTATTGTTGAGGAAGGCGTCACCAACCCATTTGTCAAATTTAACAACCGCATCACCACCAAAGACCATATTATGTTCACCCGCCAGCTTGCTACTTTGATTGGCGCTGGGCTTCCACTTTCTGCCTCGCTTCGTACCGTTACCGAGCAAACCGAAAACAAAGGCATGAAAGCTATCGGGGAAGAAATTCTCGCCGCGGCAGAATCTGGTAAAAGCCTCTATGAGGCTTTCTCGGCTCATCCAAAAGTGTTTAACGGTGTCTATTTGGCACTTATTCAAGCCGGCGAAAAATCCGGTACTCTCGACATTGCCTTGAAGCGCCTTGCCGATCAGGAAGAAAAAGACGCCGCGATGCTTGGCAAAATTCGTGGTGCATTAGTTTATCCAGCTATTATCCTTGTGGTAATTATCGCAGTACTTCTCTTTATGATGTTTGCTGTGGTCCCGCAGGTGAGCGATCTCTATGAGGATATGGGCGAGGAACTTCCTGGTCTTACTCAAGGTCTTGTCAATCTCACTGATTTTACTGTTAATTTTTGGTGGCTAATTTTGCTTATCATCGTGGGCGGTGCCGTTGGTCTATTTATCTTTGTCAAACGTACTCCTATGGGTCGCAAATTTGCTGATGCCTTCAAAATCAACGTGCCTCTCTTTGGCGGGCTCTTTAGAAAACTTTACGTTTCGCGCTTTGCACGTACTGCCGAGATGCTCCTTTCCACTGGCGTACCAATGGTAGATTCCGTGACTATTTCCAATGAAGCTGTCTCAAACTCCGTAGTAGAAGCTGAATACGCCAAAGCTATCGATATGATTAAAGGTGGCAAAACTCTCTCAGAATCGTTAGCCGACAGGGAATATATGCTTCCTTTAGTTCCACAAATGGCCGGTATCGGCGAGGAATCTGGTAAAATTGACGAGATGCTTGGCAAAGCCGCCAAAGTCTATGAGGATGAGCTTTATAACCAAATCAATAATATCTCTACCATGATTGAACCAATTTTGATGGTGATTATGGCCGGCCTTATTGGCGTAGTAGTAGGTGGTACCCTTCTTCCGATCTATTCGCTTGTAAACTCTGTTTCAGCTTAATGCTTATCGCCAAAGTATCTTGAATTTTTGCTCCAAAAAGCTTATACTTATACTATGGATACGAAAAAAAGTGGGTTTTCTATTATCGAGGTCGCACTCGTGCTCGGTATTGCTGGGCTAATTTTTGTTATGGCGTTTATTGCTCTGCCTTCTCTTCAGGCTTCTCAGCGTGACGCCGATAGAAAAGCCCGAGTTATGGAATTTATTAGTGATGTTAAAACCTATCAGACTAACAACAGTCGCGGCGCCTTGCCAATTTGGCATTCTACTGATGGCAATGCTATTACGCTAAAAGGCGAAGATCTGTTTCCCCTCGAATCCTATGACCACAGCGATTGGACCGGCTTTATCAAAGATTATATTGATAAAAATTTCGAAGATCCTACTGGCGAGTTATATGATTTTCGCATTATTCACTATTGTGATGCCACTAACGCTACTGGCAGCAAGTGTACATACGCCGAGACCAATAATACTTTTAACAACAAAGTTAATGGTGATAATGAGCCAACCTACGATGATGATACTGAACATACTATTTTTGTCGTAGAAGGTGCCATTTGCGATGGTGATCAAATAGTAAAAGCTAACAACAATCGCAGCGTAGCTGCTCTCCAAGTTCTTGAGCGCGCCGGTAGGTATTGTTACAACACTTAAAATTCTTATTGTTTTTTTTAAGAAATTTTGTTATTATAAAATAAAGATATTAGCATAAACTTTTATGCAGCATAAAATCGCAGAAAGGATTATATGGTTAGAAACAATATCAAATCTAAAAAAGGCTTCACCATCATCGAGGTCGTGCTTGTTCTTGCTATCGCCGGTCTTATCTTCTTGATGGTCTTTATTGCTCTCCCAGCTCTCCAACGCTCCCAGAGAAACACCCAACGCCGCGATGACTATTCTATGCTCGTAACCGCTATCAATAATTACCTAGCTAGCAATAATGGTAAAATTGGCAATCTTATTGGTGGTAGTGTCAGTAAGCAATTGCAACCAGAACGTTGGGTGAACAGTAGTGGTCTCGATCCAAGTGGTAACCCATACGATGTCATAGTATTTAAGGGTGGAGCTACCGGTAGCGGTGGTTCGTATGATTTTGGTTCGCCTAACGACAATCCTCCAAAAATGCCAGGTGATCAATTGCACAAAAACATTACTGTTAACGGAGCTGACTTCACGGCAGATTCATCAAAAGCTTCACAAGTTTTTGTGATCATTCAAGCTAACTGTAATGGCACCGACAAAAACGGCGATCCAAAACCAGCACAAGATACCGCAGCACGTTCCTTTGCGGTTTATGGTTATCTAGAAGGTGGTGGTTATTTCTGTCAAGCTAGTGGTGCAGCTGAAAATAAGTAATAAAATATATCAAAAAAGCTATGCAGTTGTCATAGCTTTTTTGATATATCTACCCTGTATATTCTATAGTATTCGTAGCAAGAATGAAAATCATAATCTATATTAGTATTATAATCGACACTATCATAGATCTTAGCCAAAGTTCCGTTAGTTTTTAAATCAACCTCTTTTTCAATAATATCATTTAATACATTAGCTAACTCATTCGGTTGGGCAGGGTACGGTTCTATATAGTATATTAGAGAATTAGAGTTTATATTGTTTTTAAAATTTTTTATAAAACTAACTAGATCAAACTTGTCATCAGTTATGCTGGAGTTATTGTTGGAATAAGTGTAATAACGTTGATTTGCCAGATCGTAAAATCTTGCATGGTTATTTTTATTGTCGAGCAAATGTGCAATAATCGGAGTTGTAATGAAGCTAGTGTTCTCGTTTAAACTTATAAACAAAGCGTCATTCTCTAAATTATCCGAAATATATTTAGCAGTTACTTCAGCGTCAGAAAATGGCAGTGCGATCTCTTTAGAAAAAGCAATAAAACCAGCGATTATACTACACAGCAACAATCCGCCACTAGCGATCTTTAACATTTTTTGATTTAGGTTTTTAATTTCAAAACCATGCAGCTTTTTTAACCATATTGGTATCAAGAAAATGCCAAGAAATATACAACATAATATAGAATAGGACATCGCTCCAGTCTTGAATACTAGGTATAGTAAAATTAATATTAAACCAGTTTTAGCAATAATTGCTTGAACCATCTGAGTTTTTGCGGAAAGCTTTTTCTGCTGCCTCCATCTTTTGCACATCATGAAGAATAATACTATAAAAATTGCTACTGTCGCTCTTGAAGGAAGTAAGGTAGCATATAGAAAATTGATAATTAAAAGCTGCCACAATAATGCAGCGGCTATTTTCAAAAAAGTCATTGGCTGCTCGGCTGCACAAGAAACCAAGAACAGAGTAGATAAAATAATCGTTATTGTAATTGGTATGCACCAAAAGCCCATACCCAAGTAATCGTATACTATTCCCAAGAATTTTGCCATTGTAAAAGGCTCGGAAGTTATCGTTACTCCAGACTGTGCATTGCTGCCAACACTACCAAATAGTGGCAAAATTGATAAAATGCACAAAATCACCGCCCCGATTATGCCTATTAAAATTTTGCGATTTTGTTTTGTGTTTAAGTTGCGATAAATCCTCAACCAATCCAGTAAATATTCTAACCCCATAATTAGCGCAAACATTAGACAAAATATATGAGTGTTAGCCATCAAAACAATAGAACATAAATATGGTATGGGCTTCTCAAACCGATTCTTGTAAAACATAATCGCCAAAATTGTAGCCAATGGTATCAAACAATAGCATCTCGAAATGTCAGGGAATAAATACAGCATCGGTAAAGTAAATATAAAAAGTGCGCGCTTGTAAAACTTACACGGTAACTTCTTGAGCATTAGCCATGCAGCGCACCCAGTGATTAACCAGCTGACAATATTGATGGTTTTAAACGCAAACCCTAGCTTAGCGAAAGGCATTAAAACTAAATACCAAGGCAAAAAATGCCCTTCTATGCTCATCCTGCCGATCAATTCAGTCGGAGTACAATCTCTAGCAGTTAGCCAAGCTTGAGCTTCGTCTTCCCATGGTTCATGAAAAAGTACGGCAATCAAGCTAATTGTTGCGTAAATCCCAAAAACTATTAGAGGCTTTTTGTTCCTTACAATCCAGCTAATAAATCTATTTTTTTGCTTAAGCGCATTTTTTACGTCTTCTTCATGGTATTCTTTGTCCGTATTTACTGCCCATACGTTATCTTTGCTTTTTTTGTCGCCTTTGATGTTTTTTACCGCCTCGAAAGCCGTTAATATAGAATGATCCATATTATTATAGCGGTGCTGCCCATTTCTGCCAACCAAATAAAGATTTGGTATATCATCCAAAAATTTTCGTACTGTAGGAAAATTTTTATAATTTCCAAAATAAGCTGGGTAAGCTTTCGAAACTCTCTCGCAATGGTAATCTATGATATCTGATTTTTTGACGACTAGTCCTATTTTGCAAAGTTCTTCGCTAGCTAATTTATAAAACTCCGCATCCGTCATCTTGTCGATCTCGTCATTTTTGTTGCAAAAATACTCTAAACCCATCCAGGTATTTTTTTTGTCTTTCACCATGTCGGGAGACCAGTTGTTGAAAATCTGAATTCTACCCATTTTAACCCCAGGTTCTTGGATATAAATCCAAGAGTCTGGTAATTTAGATTTCGTTTTTTTTGCTAAAATACCGATAGTTCGAAAATCCCGATAAGGTAATTTTTCGGCGATAGTTCTAACTCTTTTAGGCACATTGATTCCCATATCATGAATCAAATCTTTGATTGGCATCGAAGAAATTAGCCAATCAATGGATATTCTCTTCTTTTTGCCGTCTTTCTTATACCATATCGTGGTTACCTTTTTTTCACATAGCGATATATTTACTACTTTTGCATTAGTGATAATCTCTCCGCCCATTTTCACGATATCCTTAGCCATCTTCTCGTACATTTGACCAGGGCCATATTTAGGATATTCGAACTGTTCAATTAGGGAAGTTTCTTTTCTTGCTTTTGGTATAAAAAAATTTTTCAATACCGCCGTAATAGACAATCCTTTTACTCTCTGCGCCCCCCATTCAGCAGAGATTTTTGAAGGAGGTACGCCCCAAAGTTTTTCGGTATAATCTCTAAAAAACATTTGGTATAATTTTTTGCCGAATCTGTTAATGTAAAAATCTTCTAGAGACCTCTCATCTTTTTTAAAAAAAAATGATTTAAGGTAGCTAAGACCTACCACTGTAATCTGTTTCCAACCCATTTTTTTTGCAGTTTCAAAATTAATTTTCGGCGGGTAATCAAAAAAAGCCCTATTGTAATAAATATGAGAAACTCGCGGCCGCTGTTTCATTGGCAAAATTTTGTTCCAAAAAGCTTTCACCTCAGGATCCTTAGTAAAAAACCTATGCCCGCCTAAATCCATGCGGTTACCTTTATAGTTAATCGTCTTCGAAATACCACCCACTTGCTTATCAGCCTCGAGCACTATAACCTTGTAGTTTTTGCTACCGCCATCTTCTAGTAGCTTATAAGCAGCCGTCAAACCTGCTGGTCCCGCCCCAACAATAACAACCCGTTGCCTACTCATAGATTCAATTATACTCTACAACTTATTCCAAATCAAACGTAGTGTAATATATGATAAAATAAGTATATGCAGATTCTATTTCTTATCCTTATGTTTATCATCGGCGCCATCCTTGGCTCCTTTCTTTGCTGCCAAGTGCGCAGAATGCACGGGAAAGAAAGCGATGCGCATCGCTACCCTAGGCGTTCCATTTGTATGCATTGCAAAAAACAGCTCAAATGGTACGACAACATCCCAATTGTCTCGTGGCTCCTCCTCGGTGGTAAATGCAGAAAATGTCACAAAAAAATCGGCTATGCTGAAATTTTCTCTGAGCTTGGCCTCGCCATCACATTCTTAAGTCTTGGTACTTATTTTCTCACTATAAACGATAGTTCCATGGCACCAGATTTGCTAGCTAATTTTCCTACGATAGACGCTATGAAATGGGTGATTTTTGCTACTGTGCTTCTGCTTATTCTAAGCCTAGCCTTTTTGGCGATTTATGATGGTCTTTACGGTGAACTCCCTACTTTTATGCTCATCGTTGCTGCTATTATCGCTATTGTCCTAGCTATTCTAGAAGCTTGGCCAGAATTCACTTTTATGCCGATATTGTCCGCGTTACTTTTTGGTGGTATATATTTAATTTTGTACCTCGTTTCCAAAGGCCAATGGGTTGGAGACGGCGACTGGATCCTCGCTGCTAGTATCGGCTTAGCCCTAGGCCATCCGTGGCTTTCCATGGTGGCACTTTTTATCGCCAACCTCTCTGCTTGCATTATTATGTTTCCAACCTACAAAAAGAAAGGGAATCATCAAATCTATTTTGGCCCGTTCCTAGTTTTTGCTTTTATCGTTACCTATGTTTTTTCCGATTTTTTCATAAGCATGATATAATAAAGATATGAAACGAAAACGAGGTGATACCTTAATCGAAGTAGCGCTCGCTATTGGAATTTTTTCGTTAGTCGCTATTGTAATAGTCTCGGTAGTCTCTGCTAGCACTTCCGGGGCACAGAGCTCTCTGGAGCTCACCTTGACTAGGGAAGAACTAGACGCCCAAGCTGAAGCCCTCAGATTCATTCACGATTCTTATGTTTCTGGTAGTCAATCCAAAGACCAAGAAGAAAACGCCTATTCCGTTCTTTGGAACAAAATTACTGATCATGCATATAGCGATTCAACCCATACAAATCCGCTTACTGATGCCTTTGATTACAATCCGCAACTATGCTCCGGTTTATATCAAACCGGCCCGAACTTAGGGTATATGAATGATAATGGCGGAAAACAACCATTCATTATTAACACGCGCCAAATCCCAAATCTTAAAAAAGGAATAGATGAAAACGGCAAAATAATATTGTCTGGCACAAATAGTATGCGTAATATTGTAGACAATATAATATTGAGCTCGGGAACATCCAAAGTGTTCTTCGAACCTAGTACTTTCCCACGCCTTATCTATAATGACACGCCGGTTACAGGTAATGAAAATGAAAGTCTGTATAATCAAACCGAAGGCAATAGATCTGAAATTCTTCGGCGTGCCGAAGGTATTTTTATCATAGTTAGAAGTGGTAAAAGCCAGATTATAGATGGCAGCAGTCCTGATGGCCCTGCAACACCTAAGTCCGCCTACTACGACTTTTACATCCGTTCTTGTTGGATGCCAGTTGGTTCAGATCGTGCTTCTACTATTTCTACTGTAGTACGGCTTTATGACCCAGCGGTAATCTGCTACGGTAGTACCTGCTCCGGCTCTTGAACTATTTCGTTTCCGAATGAAACTTCTCGTGTACTTCCTTAAGATGTGCATCGGTCACGTGGGTGTAAATCTGCGTGGTAGAAATATCTGCGTGTCCGAGCATTGACTGCACCGCTCTAATGTCCGCGCCGTTCATCAAAAGATCAGTAGCAAACGAATGTCTAAGAGTATGTGGCGTCACTTTTTTGGTAATTCCGGCCAGCCGGGCGTATTTTTCGACGATTCTTTCTACGCTCCTAGCCGTCATCCGTCGATAATCCCCCGAAGTATCTACCGCCTGTAAATTCCGCGAATTATTGAGAAAAAGCGCTGGCAAAGAATCTGTCCTGGCGTCCAGATAGTCTGCCACTCTGTCAGCACAAGTCTCCGAAATAAAAATCGGCCGGTCCTTCGAACCTTTACCTCTTACTACAAACTCCCTCTTAACCAAATTGATCGAATCCCGGTTCAGTCCTACCAATTCAGACACCCGCAGCCCACCAGAATAGAGAAGCTCGATAATTGCTCTATCCCGAAGCCCCGATTCCGTAGAAAGATCAATTTGTTCTAGCATGTCTTCTACTTCGTCGTAATGAAGAAATGTCACTTGTTTTCGCACCACGTGTGGCAGCTCGATGAGGGAAGGATCAAGCGATTTGATATCCCGCCTCGCTAGATATTTAAAAAATCCCCTCAAAGCTATCAAATGATATGCCTGAGTAATAGTTTTAAGATCATCACCTCCATTCTCCGAGCCATAACGATTTAGTTTCAAACGATATTTTCTAAGAACTTCCTTGTCTATATCAGAAGCCTTTACGTCGTCTTTGTTTAAAATTTCCGTAGCAATCTCGAGAAACCGCTCCAAATACAAACGATAATTTTCAGCTGTTCGTTTGCTTCGGCCATTCTCAATTTCTAGGTGCTCCAAAAAATCTTCAATCAAGTCCGATATATACATATTTATATTATAACATGTAAGACAAACTTACTGTTTTGCGAGTTTGTACGCGTCGCGCACAATCATCACTTCTTCGTTGGTTGGCTCTACGTATACTGGTACCGTAGAATCTTCGGCTGTAATGATGCCACTAGTGATCTCTTTGAAACTAGCAATTGCATCGTTAACTTCTTTATTGATTTTGATTCCAAGTGGAGCAAGACCATCGATGATTGACTCGCGAGTCTCGGCGCCGTTTTCGAGCACACCAGCCGTAAATACGATCGCATCTACATCACCGCCAAGCTCCAAATAATACTCAGCAATGTAACGGTCGATTCTATCAACGTACATATCAAGCGCAAGTCGAGCATTCTCGTCTCCATCAGCAATCGCTTTTTCTACGTCGCGGTTGTCGTTAAAACCACAAACACCTTTAAGCCCAGAGGCTTTGTTCAGTGCATCATCTACTGCATCATAGCTCATTCCAGCTTCGTCAATCATGTATTTGATGATAGATGGATCGATCGAACCAGAGCGTGTGCCCATCATTAGCCCATCAAGCGGAGTGAGACCCATAGTAGTATCGTAGCTTTTTCCGTCTTTTACTGCGGTAATCGAAGCACCTGAACCCACGTGACAAATAATCAAATTAATGTTTTCTTTGCCAAGTTTTTTCTGCATAGTTTCGGTGATATATTTGTGAGAAGTGCCGTGAAAACCGTATTTTCTCACGCCGTATTTTTTGTACCATTCCATCGGTACAGGATACATGTATTGAACTTTTGGAATCGTATGATGAAACGCTGTGTCAAAGACTGCTACCTGTACTGCATCTGGCAAGGCCTTTTGCATAGCCTTAACCCCGGCAATATTACCAGGAAGGTGGAGCGGCGCAAACTTACCAAACTCCTTCATATCTTTCAAAACTTCATCAGTAATCACTACGGATTTGGTGTATTTCTCGCCACCATGCACTGCACGATGTCCTACGGCACGAATCTCAGACAGATCTTTCACCACGCCATAGTTCAAAAGTTCTTCGAGCATGATTTTGACCGCTTCAGTGTGATCAGGAATCAGCTTTTTTACTTCGTTTTTCTTGCCTTCATGTTTGATAGTGTAGAAACTATCTTTTGCTCCGATTTTTTCTACATAACCACTAATAATAGAAATCTCCGCCGGTATATCATAAAGTTGAAACTTTAAAGATGACGAACCTGCATTGACGCATAATACTTTCATTTTTGCTCCTTTTATACTTAGTATATATTATATCATAAAACTTTCCCCAAAAACTCCTTCACCCGAGGAGTTTTTGGATGTGAGAAAAATTGAGACGGCGTGCCTTCTTCAATAATTCGTCCCTTGTCGATAAACACTACCCTCGAGGCGATCTCGCGAGCAAAATTCATCTCATGCGTCACTATTATAGTCGTCATGCCATTATTTACTACTTCGTGTATAAGGGAAAGCACATCTCCGATCGATTCTGGATCCAAAGCCGAAGTCGGCTCGTCAAAAAGCAATACTTTTGGCTCCATCATTAGCGCTCGAATAATCGCCACCCGTTGTTTTTGCCCACCAGAAAGAGAGGCAGGGAACGAATCAACTTTATTCAAAAGCCCGATATGCTTTAAAAGTTTTCTTGCTTTTGCATCTGCCTCATCAGCGGAGAATTTATGCAGTTTTACTGGTGCAAGAGTCAAATTTTCCATCACGCTCAGATTATTAATCAAATTAAAATGCTGAAACACCATCCCGATTTTGCCGCGCATCGCTTGGATATTTTTATCAGTAATTAAAGTGTCATCAAAAAACACTTCTCCCGCTGTTGGCTCTTCCAGACGATTAATGCATCTAAGGAAAGTAGATTTACCAGACCCCGATGGTCCTAATACTACCACTTTTTCTCCATCATACAAATCAAAATCAATTCCATTAAGAACTTTATTGTCTCCAAAAGATTTTTTGAGCCCCCTTACCGATATTTCTAATCTACGCTCTGGCATCGCTCCTCCTCATTCTTTTTTCAACTATCTTTATTATAACGGTAATTAAATATACCACAGCTAGATAAAATAGGGCCGCTACAAACATTGGCACCACATAGCTAGCCATATTTTGACCTGAGCCAATGTCCTTCGCCGCCATATTAAGATCATACATTCCCACCATCGAAACGATCGCGGTCTCCTTGATCACTGTAATCACTTCATTTCCAAGTGCCGGAATGATATTTTTGATCGCTTGTGGCATCACGATTTTCAAAAACACCGTCCGGTAGGGAAGACCAAGCGCCAGTCCAGCTTCGGTCTGCCCAGTGTCTACCGAAAGAATTCCACCTCGAATAATTTCAGAACAATACGCCGCCGAATTAAAAGCAAACGCTAGTATCGCTGTCACTACCTGCGGAAAATCACGTATCGCAAAAATCACAAAAAACATAATGAAAAGCTGCAAAGCCATCGGCGTGCCTCTGATTACCGTCACATAAACCCTAAAAACGAATCTAAGCGGCGCCAGCCACTTGGATTTGCCAGTCTCTACCAAAGCAATGATTAGTCCTAATACAAAACCAATCAAAACCGCAAAAAATGCAATCTGAAGTGTCAGCAAAAAACCATGAAGTAGGGAATCAATATACTCTGGTGTGGTGAATAGTTCCGCTAATTTAGAAAAGAAATTATCCACCCTTTGCCTCCGCTAGAACCCCATGTATTTCAAAACTAAACGGTTAATCTCGGATTTACCTTCTGGGTCTTGTGTTAACATCTCGCCCAAAACCTCATTAAACGCTTCGAGCAGCTCGGTTTTTTCTTTGTTTACTGCAATCGCATAAGATTCTTCCACTGGATAATCTTCGGACACGGATGCACCCATATAATATAACGGCAAAGCCTCGAGATTGGAATTCTTAGAAACGATCATCTTGGCCGGAAGCTCGTCCGCAATCGCATAGTCTATTATGTGCGCAGAGATTGCGTCTGCTGCTAGCTGGTGTGAATCAAAGCCTTTAAGCTCGGTCCCTGTGCCCGCGAGTACCCCGGTGTCAATTTCGTCAGAAGCAAACAAATATCCCGTACTACCAGTCTGTGTACCAAGTTTGTGCCCAGCTAGCGCATTCCATACCACGTGACCATCACGTATCTCCGGCGTCGCCGACTTCGAGAAAATCACATACTGGACAGATGTATAATAGGGAATAGAGAAGTTGACTTTTTTCTCGCGCGCTGGCGTGATGGTGAGCCCAGCCGCCCCTGCATCGGCGATTTTGCCCGCTTCTACATTGTCTATAATTACGTCAAACTCCACGTCTTTAATTTCGATTTTTTTATGAAGTTTCTCCGCTACACGATTGATAATCTCTACGTCTACGCCTTTGATTTCTCGCCCTTCGTAAAATTCAAATGGTGCGAAAAATGCGTTGGTTTCCACAATGTAATCAGCCGGCTTATTGTTGTTAAGAACGAAAAGCGCTACCACTCCAGCCGCCGATGCTAGTATTAATAAAATTTCCAATATTAGCCCTACAGGAAGTTTGCGTTTTGTCGATTTTTTAGATTTTTTTAAAGACTTCTTTACCATAACCTTATTATACCATACAGCACAAAAGGATTATTTTTTCTTTTCGGCCTTTGCGTCTTTTTCAGCCTTTGCATCTTTCTTTCGATTAATCCTGTTCATTGCTTTGATGATCAAGAAAATCACCCATGCAATAATCAAAAATTCCACAGTTGTTTGAATAAAATTCCCATAGGCAATCACCGCTTCAGTATCTCCACCAAAGAAATTTGGAATCACAAGTTTAAGATCGCGGAAATTTACACCACCACCAATTAGACCTACAATTGGCATAATCATGTCATTGACGAGGGAATTAACAATTGCAGTAAACGCTCCACCTACCGCTACACCTACGGCGAGATCCACCACCGAACCGCGGTTGATAAATTCAATAAACTCTTTTCGAAAACCTGAATTTTTTTCGTGCACTTTAGCAACTTTTTCTTTGACGGCCTTTTTGTCCATCACACACTCCTTTAGGCAGACGCCTTTAAAAATTAATTTGTAGTCTCTGAAAAATCATTAAATTGAGCATAAAGATTATTCAGACTATCGTAAGAAGAGGAAAGGAGGCTTTTGAGCTCCGCCTCGCCTGTGGAATTAATAATTCCGGCTTCATCACTCATAATACTATAAACTTCCATGGTCATTTTGTGCGCGTACATCCTATCCAAATACCCGTTAATCTTAGCCTCAAACAAATCGTTCAAAAGTGCATCTCTAATCGTATCCGACTCTAGCACTACGGCTTCTTTTACTTTGCCTTCATCATACTTGTAGGTATTAATCATATAATTATTGAGCTGCGAAGAAGTGTTAGAAAGAATACTTCTAAACGAAGCTGAAAGAGAGCGCAGTATCGATGACTTTACTTTTGGCTGATATTCATCAATCACTTGGATGTCTCTGTTTATGTGAAACTTGAGACCAGTGCATTTCTCTTCCATTGTCTGTTTATTACCAAGCATCGAACCAAAAATTATGATCACGATAAGAAGCCCCAGCGCAACCATCCCCCACTTAAAATATTTTGAACTCAAAATTCCAAGAATGCCACCCTTTTTTGGCTTCACAGGCCTAGCGGCTTTTGAAATTTGGTCCAGATAGTCCTGACTGTCCATGATATAATATTATTATAACATATGTACGACCTAAAGGAGGAAATAAAATCTCGGCTCGCCATAGAAGATGTCGTGGGTAGATATGTGGAGCTAAAGCGTGCCGGCCGTACACTCAAAGGCCGCTCGCCATGGGGTGTAGACAAAACCCCTAGTTTCATGGTTTCTCCCGAAAAAGGCATTTGGCATGATTTTTCTGCTGGCAAAGGCGGTGATATTTTTACCTTCATCATGGAAGTAGAGGGCATCACTTTCAAAGAAGCACTCGAAAAGCTCGCTCACGAAGCCGGCGTTGAACTCAAAAAATACAGTACTAGCGGCGATAACAAAAAATTCGCCGAGAAAAAACTCCGCACCAAAAAAGCTCTCGAACTCGCCACCAAATACTACCAAGCCTGTCTTATCAAAAATCGCCCAGTCTGTGAATACGTTTTTTATAAAAGAAATCTCAATCGCGAAACCGTGGGAGAATTCAAAATCGGCTACTCACCAGCTAGTGGTACGGCGCTCATGGATGTCCTCAAAAAACGCGGTTTTACCGAATCGGATTTGGATTCTGCCGGTTTGCTTAACCGTTTCAAAAAAGATCTCTTCAAAAACCGTATGATGATTCCGTTCATCGATACGAATGGCGAAGTTATCGGTTACACTGCTCGCATTCTAGACAAAGGTGAACCCAAATATTTAAACACTCCCGAGACGATTCTTTTCAACAAATCTCGCTTCATCTTTGGGTTGTACAATGCCAAAGAAGCCATCAGAAGAAACGGTTTTGTGGTGATTGTAGAGGGAAATATGGACGTAATCTCTTCGCATCAAGCTGGCGTCAAAGAAGCCGTAGCGACCTCAGGTACCGCCATGACCACTCAACATCTCAAAATCCTGTCCAGGCTGACTAGCGATATTCGTCTTGCTTACGACGGCGACGAAGCTGGCGTCAGGGCCACCGAGCGCGCAGTAGAATTGGCTGGCGGCCTCGGTATCGATCTCACGATTATCTCCAATTATCATGGCGCCAAAGACCCAGACGAGCTTATTCAGAAAGATCCTGCTCTCTGGAAAGAAGCGGTTAACGAACGCGTCCCCGCTGTAGATTGGCTCTTAAACCGTTACGCAGAAAGCCTCAATCTTAGTCTTGCCCCCGACAAGAAAAAATATTCCGACATCGCCCTCAAGCTTCTTAGTTACGTCAAAGACGAAATCGAACATGCCACCTACGAAGAAAAAATCGCCAAAAAGCTCGGCGTCTCCGTAGAAGTCTTAAGAGAAAAAGGCAGTCGTCTAGATCAAGAGTTGGAGGCTAAAAGCTCCAAGCGCTTCCTCAAAAAACCTAAGACTGCCGCTACTCCAGATCACATCAAAAAACTAGAAGACAACCTCCTCGCTCTCAAAATCTTCGGCAATCTCACCGACGAGGACGTTCCCCTAGAGACACCAACCGACCAGACTAAGCTCTCTGAGCTAGAACTAATCTTCAACGCCAATTACAAGTCTATCAAAGATCTCGATGTCAAGAAAGAAGCCGCCTCACTTCTGCCGCGCTATCAAAAAGAATTAGTAAGAGCCAAAATCAAATCTCTTCAAGTAAAACTCGAAACTTTAGACGAATCTAATCCAGAATACGAAAAAACTCTAGAAGAGCTAAACCACCTCTTGAAAAATAATTAAATCTGTGATATAATAGACAACAGTAATTTAAAGGATTAATTATGAAGAAAGCAGTTATCCTCGTTGGCGGGAAGCAATATCTCGTTGAGGAAAAAGAGACCCTACGGGTGGACCTCCTCCCGGCAGGAACCAAAGAGCTCGAAACTGATGCTTTACTCGTAATCGACGGCGACAAAACCACCGTTGGTACTCCGACAGTAAAAGGCGTAAAGGTTTCAGCTAAAGTCAAGACCCCAGAGGTCAAAGGCGACAAAATTCGCGTTATTCGCTATCACAGCAAGAAACGCGTCCATACCGAAACCGGTCATCGCCAGAAATATAGTGAAATCGAAATCACTAGTATTAAGTAAAACAAAATACACCTTTCGAGACCCTCTTGCGAAGACGCGAGTCGAGAAAGGTGTTTTTGCTTTTTTTATTTTGTGATATAATTATAAGTATTATGGCGAAGGTAATCTGTGTAACTAACCAAAAAGGCGGTGTCGGTAAGACCACTACCGCTGTCAATATGTGTTATTATCTCGCCAAAGACAAGAAAAAGACTTTGCTTGTGGATTTTGACCCTCAGGGTAATGCCACTTCCGGCCTCGGCCTTGACAAAAACGACAAAAACAGCCTCGGCATCACTATGACCGAAGTTTTGTTAAATACCGCAAGTATGGATCAGTGTATCCGCCCTACCAGATACAAAAATTACGATCTCGCTCCTGCCACCCCTGAGCTCGCCAATGCTGAGGTAGAGATTGCTAGTTTGAACAAAAAATTTGTTCGTTTGCGTGACGCTATCAATGAAGTTAGAGATAATTATGATTTTGTCGTAATAGATCTTCCACCGTCTCTTAGCTTGCTTACTGTTAATGGGATGATTGCTGCAGACTATCTTTTGCTCCCAGTTCAGACCGAATTTTATGCTTTGGAAGGTGTCGCTCAACTTCTCGAAACTATGAAATTAGTCAAGAAGCAGGCCAATCCTCATCTCAAGCTCCTTGGCGTTCTCGCTACTATGTACGACAAAAGAACCAGCCTTTCCACTCAGGTTCTAGCCGAAATCAAGAAATACTTCAAAGATCTCACCTTCAAAACTACGATTCCGCGCAACGTCCGCATTGCCGAGGCTCCATCGCATGGCGCTCCAGTTGGTGATTATGACAAATTCTGCCGTGGCGCCAAAGCCTACAAAGAATTTAGTAGAGAAGTAGAAAAGAGGGCAGCATGAGTGGACTTGGCCGCGGTTTTGATGCTTTGATTCCTACCGATCTCGTAGACGAAGATTTTGATCTCACTGCCGCTGAAGACAAAAAAGAATCTGAGCTCAAAAAACTCAAACTTTCCGATATCGCTCCAGACGAAAATCAGCCTCGTCGTGATTTTGATAAAGAGACTTTGGAAGCTCTCGCCGCCTCCATCAAAGAGCATGGTGTTTTGCAACCTATCGTAGTCACAAAAGAGGACGGCAAATACACAATTGTCGCAGGTGAACGTCGTTGGCGGGCATCCAAAATTGCTGGTCTAGACAAAATCCCGGCTATCGTGAGAAGCTTAGACTCTCAGAATCGCCTCGAACTTTCTATTATTGAAAACGCCCAGAGGGAAGACCTCAATCCAATCGAGCTTGCTACCGCTTACGCCAAACTCAAAACTCAGTTCAACTTGTCCGACGAAGACATTGCCGCCAAAATCGGCAAATCCGAAGCTACCATTCAGAATACCCTGAGGCTACTCAATCTTCCAGATGACGTCAAGCATATTATGGTCAAAGAAAAACTCACCGAAGGCGTGATGCGTCCATTGGTCAACCGTGACGAAAAGACCATCCACAAAGTTCTCCCAAAAATCGTCGAAGAAGGTTGGACCGCCAGAAAAGTCGAGCGCTACTTCCAAGACCACAAGAAAAAATCTTCCGCCGCCCTTATCAAACGTGATCAATATCACAAAGACGAAGACGCCCTCTCCGCCAAATACAATACAGCAGTCAAAATTAGCGGCAAAAGCCTTACTTTTAAATGCAAAAACTTAACTGATTTACAAAACCTCATTGATAAACTAAAATAAAGATATGAGCAAAGATCAAGGACGGGTCAAAAAAGCCGTCGAAATTGCGACTAAGGCCCACGAAGGTCAGTTTAGAAAAACCGGTGAGCCATATATTATTCATCCTTTGGCTGTCAAAAAGATCCTCGAAGATTGGGGTATGGATGAAGATACTATTATTGCTGGCATTCTCCACGACACAGTAGAAGATACCGATCTTACCTTAAAAGACATCGAAAAAGAATTTGGCGAATCTGTCGCTTTTCTTGTAGATGGAGTCACCAAACTTTCTACTGCTAGAAATGGCATGAGGGATATCGACACTTATTTGCCAGAGACGAAAGATAATTTTCTCCGGCTCATGATTGCTCTTGGTGATGATATTAGGGTGCTGATCATCAAACTTGCCGACCGTCTCCATAATCTACGGACCCTGTCTGCTCTCCCTCCAGACAAGCAAAGAAAAATTGCCAAAGAATCTCTTGAAGTCTTTGCTCCACTTGCCGATCGACTAAATATGGGGCTTCTTCGTGTCGAAATGGCTGACCTATCTTTCAAATACGTTGATCCCAAGCGCTACGAATACCTCAAAGATTTGATCGAAAAATACAACAAACAAGCTGCCAAATCTCTCAAAAAAATTGAAGACGAAATTTCTGCAGCCCTCAAAAAAGAAAAAATCAAGTTTTCTCTCTCTGGTCGCGTGAAGTCGATTTATTCACTTCACAAAAAACTTGCCAAACACGATCAAAATATCAACGAGATTTACGACCTCACTGCTCTGCGCATTATTGTAGATGACGTTACTACTTGTTATCTCGTGCTTGGTATTATCCACTCACTGTATATGCCGATGGATGGCCGTATCAAAGACTATATCGCCATGCCAAAGCAAAACGGTTATCAGTCTATCCATACCACCGTTATCACCAAAGACAAACGTATCGTAGAATTCCAGATTAGAACCAAAGAAATGCACGAATTCGCCGAGCATGGTCTTGCCGCCAGCTTTTATTACAACGAGCAAAAGCTTACCGAAAATTACAAAAAAGGCAAAATTGAGCATCTCCCGACTAATCTATTATGGATTACCGAACTTCAGATGACCGCCGCCAAACTTCGAGAAGGGAAGAAAGTCGATCTCAAAAAACTCAAACTTAATCTTTTTGCTGATCGCATTTTTGTATATACTCCCAAAGGCGATATCCTAGATCTTCCGCAGGGCGCTTTGCCGCTAGATTTTGCTTACCGGCTTCATTCCGAAATTGGTGACCATGTAGTGGGCGTCAAAATCAATGGCAAGATGGCTAATTTAAACAAAAAGTTAGAGCATGGCGACGTGGTAGAAATTTTAACTTCCAAAAATCAGATCCCAAAAACGAGCTGGCTCGACAAAATCATCACTCCCCACGCCCGTTCCAAAATCCTCCACAGCATAAACGCTCGCAATAAGAAGTAAAATATGCTATAATCAAAAAAGCGCCGCTGTAGCTCCAAGTCATTGGTAGTAGAGCAGCTCATTCGTAATACGAATGCACATTAGACAACATATACCAGTACGCCGCTGTAGCTCAGTTGGTAGAGCAGCTCATTCGTAACGAGCAGGTCACAGGTTCGATCCCTGCCAGCGGCTCCATTTTTTTATTTATTCATTCCATTTGTGCTATAATATATACAAAGGAGTTTTTTATGGCAAAGGCAAAAATTATCAAACAGCCAATCGACCGAGTCGGTGGCAATCTTAAAAAAAGCGCTTGGTCCGCAGCGGTTGAATCGCTTGCGCTTTTGATTATTGGTTTGTTGTTTGTTATCTGGCCAGATACAATGGTTAAGATTCTTTCTTATATTATTGGTATATTCTTTATTGTCAAAGGTGCTTATAATATTATTTTGTATTATATGGAGAAAGGCCAGCAGGATTTCTTTAATAATAATCTACTTTCTGGTATAGTCGCTATCTTAATTGGTGTAGTCGCTCTTGCTATTGGCGAGAATATCGCTAATATTTTCCGTATCATCATTGGCGTTATTGTCATTTACGAATCGCTTGTTCGTATCAACGTAGCTTCTAAGCTCTCTAGTATCGGCGTAGACAGCTGGCGCTATGTTTTGATCCTTGCTCTTATAATGCTTGCACTCGGCATCTTCATTACCTTTAATACTGGTGCCGTGGTTGCGTTAGTTGGCTGGTTAATGATTTTGACTGGAATTATCGGCTTGGTTGGCGATTTTGTATTTATTCAGCACGTTAATACGGTGATAGACAAACTTAGCGGGAATAATCATAAAAAATAAAATGAAAGATTACAAAGAAGATCTCAAAAAAATCTACACAACAGAACGTCTGATGCTAGTCTTTATGATTGTTAATTTATTAGCTTCCGTTGCGCTGACTGTTTTTTGCCTAGTCAGGGTAAACCCCTCCAGCTCGATTATTAAAGTTGGCTATGGTGATATCGGCGGCTATCGCGATGGTTCATGGACTGACCTCATAGCTTTTCCGCTCCTGGCGATTTTACTTGGTATTATGCATAACTTTATCGCCGTGAGAATTTATCACAAGCGGGGTGCAGGTATGACCAAATTCTTTCTTACTACCACATTGGTATTAATTCTGGGCGCATTTATCGTTTTGGCACGGCTAACTCAGGAAGGTTAGAAAAAGTGCGTAAAAATCTAGAAATACCAAGGGGCAAACGCACTTTTAAGTATCGTTTTTTTGAAATGCTGCCTGGTTTGATCTCTTACGGGGCAATCGTCTTGCTGTTTGTTTTATCCTTGATAGATCCAGTATTAGGTAGCATTTATCTATTTATCATCATTGCTTCTACTTTAGTTAAAGCTATTGGTGTAGCCTACCGCACAATTCAAGGCTACGAAGTGATTAAACGTGCCGAACACGTAGATTGGCGTCAGCGTTTAGATGATTTAGCACACCCTCATGAAGCCTATGAACGTCTTCATGATAATAATTCCAGAAGCTACCATTTTGCCGAACACCTAGAAAACCTCAAACTCATGTCTGCCATGCCTGGTGAATATCCAAATCCGGAAAAGACTTTACATGTAGTGATTGTTACCGCTTACAATGAGGGAATCGACGTTTTGAGGCCGTCTATCCGAGCGGTCAAAAACTCTACTTTTCCGTCCGATCGCGTTATTCTGGTCCTAACCTACGAACAACGCGGTGGGGAAGAGATGGCTGCTACCGCTAAGAAACTCCACCAAGAATTCAAAAACACTTTTAAGGATTTTTTGCTCGTGGAGCATCCGGACGGTCTTTCCGGCGAAGTGATTGGTAAAGGCCCAAACCTCACTTACGCTGGCAAAAAGGTCGCCGAATATTTTGAAAAAAGACATATGTCCGTAGAAAACACGATCGTCACTTCGCTAGACAGCGATAATCATGTCCATCCAAAATATCTAGATAATGTAGCTTATGAATTTGTTACACATCCTAGTCGCCAACGCCTTAGCTATCAGCCAGTTTCATTATTTATGAATAACATCTGGGATGCTCCGGCTCCCACCCGTGTAATCGCCGTGTCAAATTCGTTTTTTAATGTGATCTCTACCATGCGCCCACACGTATTAAGAAATTTTGCTTCACATTCGCAACCTTTGCAAGCACTTATCGCGATGGATTTTTGGAGCAAACGCACTATCGTAGAAGATGGACATCAATATTGGCGCAGCCTCTTTTTCTTTGGCGGCGATTACTCAGTCTTGCCTATTCGTATTCCGATCTATCAGGATGCAGTCCTAGACGAAACTTTCATAAAAACAGTCAAAGCTCAATTTATCCAAGTTCGTCGTTGGTATTATGGTGCTTCAGACGTGGCATATGTAGGCGTAAGGCTTTTTTGTAAAAGGGAAGAGCGTCCAGTTCCATTCTGGCAACTTCTTCCTAAATTTTGGCGGCTTCTGGATGGTCACGTCACTCTGGCGATTCTCGCTCCGATCGTTGCTTTTGGCGGTTGGGTGCCGATGTTGATGAACCTATCTTCGCATATCATGGTGGCCTACAATCTTCCGAACGTCGTAAGCTTAGTAGAAACTTTTGCTTCTGTCGGTCTTATTGTTACGGTTTTGGTATCGTTTAGGATGTTGCCACCTCGTCCAGCTAAGTACAAAAAAGGCAAAAATATCTTAATGATTTTGCAGTGGGTTTTAATGCCAATCACTTCAATTCTTTACCAATCGGTCGCAGCTTTTTACGCTCAGACTCGCCTCATGCTAGGTAAGTATATGGAAAAATTTGATGTCACCAAAAAAGTCATTAAAAAATAGATGCCCCGCTTTTTGAGTTTTTTGGCACAAAAAATGGGTATTATTTGTTGGAATGGTCCGCGCATAAAAAAGAGGACTTGGCCCATCTGCATTACAGCAGCAGGTCGTCCTCATTACTCTAATTATACCTATATTACTTTCTAATGTCAAGGAGTCTTTTATCTTTCGTGACTAGCAACATATGTTTGATTCTTTTGGAATC
>JAFWMK010000017.1 GCA_017545585.1 Candidatus Saccharimonadota bacterium | reverse complement strand
TATAATACTGCTTATGTCCTTTGCCCAGCCTATTCTCCTGGCTACACTCTAGACTCCTGGGTCAAAGATTCTGGTGCAGTAGGAACCTTTAACTCCACCTCAGCGACTTATACTATAGGAGATGGTACTAATGCTGCAACTATCACAGGTAAAGCTAGTACCTATGCTATTACTTTGAATGGCAATGGTGCTACCAATAGTTATACCACCTCCACTACTGCAACCTACTACAGTACTACATTAGGTGCTATTACTACCCTACCACAAAGAATCTATACTTTGTCTAGCTTTAGTGCTACCGGTGATGCTTCTGGAGCTACTATCACTTATCCAAGCTCAGGCTGTACCTCAGCTTCTAACTGTAAATCTACCTATACCTTCAAAGGCTGGTACAAAGAACCAGCTGCTACTACACAAGTAGCAAGTAGTGCTGCTACTCCAGCCCTTACTGCTTCTAATGGCTATACAGACAGTAGTAAAAGATGGACTTCTACTTCAGCTCAAACTCTCTATGCTGGTTGGACTGGACAATCTGTCACCCTTCCTACTATTTCTAAGACTGGCTATACTTGTTCTTGGAAAGATCAAGACAATAATTCTATTGCTTCTGGAGGTAGTGTTACTCCTACCAAGAATCTTACTATTACCGGAGTCTGTACAGTAAACTCCTATAGTGTAAAAGTAAACTTTGCAGGTTCTGGTGTATCCAGTGTTACCTTTGCTGCATCAGGCTATACTAGCAGAAGTGTTACCACTAGCGGTGGTACCGCTAGCCTAACATATAACGTTCCATACACCATGACTATGGCCTTTACTCCTGGCTATGAATTTGAGAGCTGGGCTCTTAATAGTACTAACTATGGTACCTTATCCAGTATCTCGGATAACCCAGCTACTTTCACTATCAAAGCTAGTAACGATGGTATAATTACTGCGACGGGAAAACAATCATGTACTCCTATTTCTGGTACTATGCAAGCGTTTGTACTAACTCCTTCTACCTGTACTTCCGGCACCCTTACAGATTCCCGTGACAACCAGACTTATACTGTAGCCAAACTTGCGGATGGTAATGTCTGGATGGTAGACAACCTTAACCTCGGTGCTACCACCTTGTCTTCAGATCTCACTTCGGCTAACACCAATCTTTCTACTACTATCTCCGCTTCTACCTTCAATAGCTATAAGAAAACTGGCGGTACAGCTACTCGCACTGCCGCTGAATATATCTCACTCTCTAGCACAGATGATACTAGCCAAACTCCACACGGTACACTTTATAACTACTGTGCAGCCTCAGCTGGAACTATTTGTACAGACTCTAATTCAAGTAACGCTCAATATGACATTTGTCCAAAAGGCTGGAGACTTCCTACTGGTGGAAGCTCTGGGGAATTCCAAGCCCTATATAATATCTATAATACTAATGCCAAAATGCGAGCTCCAATCTCCCAAGGTGGTGCAGCCTTCGCCCTTGCTGGCATCTTCCTTAATGGCGCGCCGCAGAATCGGGGCTCCATCGGCCACTATTGGTCCTCTACGAGGTACGATAATACCAATATGTACGTCTTGTACCTATACGCTTCGAATGTGGATCCGGCCGACAACGACTATCGGAACTACGGAAACTCTATACGCTGTGTACTCAAGCCAACCATGCAAGGTTTTACCGCTGCTGAAGCTGTGGCTATGGCAACGGGTGAAACCAAGACCCTCAGAGATTCTCGTGATGGACAAGACTACACTGTCGCCAAACTTGCGGATGGTAATGTCTGGATGACCCAGAACCTCCGCTTCACTGGTACTAGTATTAATAGTAGTACCACCAATATTAATACCACCAAAACTCTAAGCTACGGTGATTTAACTTCCGGAAATAGTTATACCGAACCTAGAATCCATAATAGTGGCAATGCTACTACTGGCGTCTGGTACAACTACTGTGCAGCTTCTGCCGGTACTATTTGTACAGACTCTAATTCTACTGAAACAAGCTTCAGCCTCTGCCCAGCTGGTTGGAGACTACCAACTAAAACAGAACAAAGTGGCATCACAAGCTACTCTTCCGCATTTAGCCCAGTTACTGGCGGGCGCTACAACTATGGCAACCTCCTCAATACCAACAACGGGTTCTGGTGGTCTTCTACCGCGAACAATGGCACCGGTCGGTACAGCTTGTTCTACAATGGAAGTAGCATACGTACCAGCAACGACGATCGCAGCTACGGGATCTATGTACGGTGTGTGCTAGATACCCGCACGTCATATGAAAAGCTTCAAGCTGGTGCACTCTCTATGCAAGACATTGGTAACCTCAGCTCGGCAGAAAGTACTACTCTTCTTTCTCAAATGGCAGAGAATACACAATACAATGTTTTGGATTCTCGTGATGGGCAAGGCTATACCGTAGCCAAACTCCCAGATGGTAATGTTTGGATGACCAAGAACTTAAATCTTGCCGGTGGTACTGCTTTGACTCCTGCAGACTCCAATGTCTCTGCTGGGTGCAATCTCGGCAATAATTGTACTCTCCCAGTTTCCTCTACTTCTGGCTTTTCAATTGACTCCACTGCCTACGTTTACAATAGTGGTAGCACTACGTGTGGAGATGGTTCTCCATGTTATTCCTACTATTCCTACGTAGCTGCTACTGCCGGTACTGGTGCATCCATATCAAGCGGCAATGCTACTTCAGATATCTGTCCAAAAGGTTGGAGACTTCCTGTTAAATCAGAGTACGAAACCCTCATAGGCACATACAACACTGGGTCTAAACTTACCGCCAGTCCGTTCCTTGGCGTCTACGGTGGCTACTACAACGGTTCTACGTTCTACTACGGTGGCACGGGCGGCTACTACTGGTCGTCTACCGCTAGCGGTAGTACTACTGCTTACTACATGGGCTTCGGTAGTAGTGAGGCCGCTATGGGCAGCGGCGGTAAGAGGAGCGGTAACTCCGCCCGTTGTATATTACAGTAGTAGCTCCAGTTCGGCTCCCTCGTACTTCGAAATTCGCCCTTTCCCGGCGGACGCGGAGCGCCCCCAAGAGAGCGGAAGTGTACGCTGTGAGCGCTCTAGCTAGCGCTAGTGCTCGCGCCGGGCTTGTAATTAGCAGGCTTGACATGTGAGTGCCAGTTTGCTATAATTAGAGGTAGATTAGCACTCGGTGCGTGTGAGTGCTAGAATAATAACAAAAGGAGAGATATAATATGAGTAAAATTATCGGAATTGACCTCGGTACAACCAACTCGGCTTTTGCCTATATGGTGGCCGGGAAACCAGAAGTGATCACAAACGCAGAAGGCGATCGTACTACTCCATCGGTGGTAGCGGTGACCAAAAAAGGTGAGCGTTTGGTAGGTAAAGTAGCACAGCGTCAGCGTGTGACCAATCCTAAGAATACCATCTATGGTATTAAGCGCCTGATTGGACGTAAATTCTCTGATAAAGAAGTACAAAAAGATGTAGAAATTAGCCCATACAAAATTGTCAAAAAAGGCAATGGCGTGGCGGTAGAAATGGATGGCAAGGAATATACACCAGAAGAAATTTCGGCGATGATACTTTCTAAAATTAAAGCTGATGCGGAGGCATTTTTGGGTGAGCCTGTAACTGAAGCGATTATTACCGTGCCGGCTTATTTTGACGATTCTCAGAGGCAGGCGACCAAAGATGCGGGTAAAATCGCTGGGCTTGAGGTAAAGCGTATCATCAATGAGCCAACGGCTGCTGCCCTCGCTTATGGTCTCGAATCTAAGAAAGATGAAAAAATCGTAGTATTTGATCTCGGTGGTGGTACATTCGATGTTTCCATCCTTGAACTTGGCGATGGGGTGTTTGAAGTAATGTCTACTAATGGTGATACGCACCTTGGTGGTGAGGACTTTGATAATATTCTCGTAAACTTCCTCGTGGATGAATTTAAGAAAGAATCTGGTATTGATGTAAAGAACGATGCGGCAGCGATGCAACGAATCAAGGATGAAGCGGAAAAGGCCAAAAAGGAACTTTCTTCTTCTACTTCTACCGATATCAATTTGCCATTCTTATCAGCGGATGCGGAAGGGCCAAAGCATTTTGAATATACTTTGACTCGGGCTAAACTTGAGGAACTAGTGGCTCCTTTGCTTGATCGTTTGGCAGAGCCGGTAGAAAAGGCTCTTAAAGATGCTAAGCTGAAGACTTCTGATATCAACGAGATCGTGATGGTGGGTGGTATGACCAGAATGCCAGCAGTGGTAGAAAAAGTAAAATCTATCTTTGGTAAAGATCCAATGCAAGGTGTAAACCCAGATGAGGTGGTGGCTGTAGGTGCTGCGATTCAAGGTGGAGTTTTGCAAGGCGATGTAAAGGATGTACTGCTTCTTGACGTAACTCCTTTGACCTTAGGTATCGAAACTATGGGTGGCGTGCGTACTCCTCTTATTGATAGAAATACCACGATTCCGACATCTAAGTCTGAGGTATTCTCGACCGCTTCGGATAATCAGCCACAGGTAGAAATTCATGTACTTCAAGGTGAACGGGAGTTTGCGGCGGATAATAAGTCGCTTGGGCGCTTTATTCTAGACGGAATTGCACCAGCTCCTCGAGGTGTGCCACAAATTGAGGTGACTTTTAACTTGGATGCTAATGGTATTCTCAATGTGACTGCTAAGGACAAGGGAACTGGTAAAGAACAGTCTATTACCATCCAAAATTCTGGCAATATGAGCAAAGAAGATATCGAGAAGGCACAAAAGGAAGCGGAACTTCACGCTGAGGAAGACAAGAAAAAGAAAGATACGATTGACGTGAAGAATCGTCTTGAAAATGCAATTTATCAGGCGGAAAAGATGCCGGATGAATATAAAGACAAAATCTCGGATGAGGATAAAGAAACTATCAAATCGGCCGTAGAAGAGGCGAAAAAAGTTTTGAATGATGCGGATGCAGACAAGGATAAATTCGAGGCTGCGGCTAAGGAACTCTCGGATAAGATTATGCCAATTGGAGCGAAGATGTATCAAGAAGCTTCGAAGGACGAATCTAAGGCTGACGACAAGTCTTCTGACTCTAGCAAATCTGCTGATGATGCTGTCGAAGGCGAAGTAGTAGACAAGTAAGCATAAAAAATGGTGACCCGGGTGCGAGTCGAACGCACAACCTTTTCCTTAGGACGGAACTGCTCTATCCATTGAGCTACCGGGCCACTTATGCTATACTTATATTATTATATCATGAAATTATCATCTAAGAAAGAGAAGAAGACTGAGCAAGAGAAAGTAGACGAACGGCGCGAGGAGGTATTAGCGACCGGGCGTAAATTCAAATATCCTTTGCAATGGACAAAACATCGGGTGGTGATGAGTACGGTCCTTATTGCTTTTATTGTGATTGCGATTATCATTACGAGCGGTTGGCTGGCGCTATATCGTTTTAATATGACAGATGATATGCTGTTTAGAATTACCAAGATTTTGCCGGTGTCGGTAGCGAGTGTGGATTCTGAAGCGGTGAGGTTTTCGGATTATTTGATGCTCTATCGGAGTAGTATTGATTCGATCGAAAGACAGTCTGGACAAGTGGATAATGAGGCTTCGGTGGAAGATTTAAAATTGCAATATAAACGAGCTGCACTAACGGAGGCAGAAAGATATGCCTATGCTATTAAGCTTGCAGGAGAAAATGACATTACGGTTACTAACGAAGAAGTGAAAGATGAATTTGAGCGGCATTTGCATATCGGTGGGATAGAACGGAGCGAGGAGAGCTTTGTGAAAATTATTGAGGATAATTTTGGGCTTTCTAAAAGCGAATATGAACGGATGCTGTATTTGACATTGCTCAAAGCTAAGGTGGAAGAAAAGATTGATACAAATGCAGACGCGATTTCTAAAGAAGTAGAAAAAATGCTCGCTGAAAATGGGGGAAATTATACTGCGGTAGCAGAGGCTCTAGGTGATAAAATCAACTATGAGGAAACTGGCGGATTTGTGTCTGCGCAGAATATTGACGGTGGTAGGGCTACGGAAGCAATTAAATTGGAACCAGGTGGGCAATCGGGGAGGTTTGTATCTATCAATGGTGATGGGTATTATTTTGTAAAACTAATTGATAAAACTGAAACAGAAGTAAACTTTGTATCCATTAAGGTGCCGTTTACAGAATTTCAGACCCAGTTTGATAAATTAAAAGAAGATGGCAAAATTTCGGAATTTATAGAAATTGCGACGGAATAAAAAATGGTGCGGGTATGGAGAGTCGGACTCCAATCTCATCCTTGGGAAGGATACATAATAGCCGTTATACGATACCCGCACAGCTATCCTTATTATACCATAATATAGGGGAATATGCTATAATATGATATATGGAAATCTTAAGGGATGCTCTTAAAAAAGCAATTTTGGAGCTTTATGGGATTGATTTTGAGCCGGAGATTGTGGAAGCGCCAGAAAATATTGATGCGGATTATTCGTCCAATGCGCCACTTAGACTTGCTAAAGAACTCCACAAAAATCCGATGGAGATAGCAGGAGAGCTCGGCAATAAAATTAGAGATACAAGCGTCTCTAATCCGGGATTTTTGAATTTTAAGCTAAGCGATGAATATCTAAATGAGAAAATTTCTGGGCTTTTTGATAAGTTTGAAATTTCTTCAGATAAATTTGCGGGAAAAACGGTGATTTGCGAATTTTCCGATCCAAATCCGTTTAAGGTTCTCCATGTGGGGCATCTTTATACTTCGGTAGTTGGCGATTCAATTTCTAGACTTTTTGAATACGCGGGAGCTAAGGTGATTCGTGCTAATTTTGGTGGTGATGTGGGTTTGCACGTAGCTAAAACCATGTATATCTTGAGGCAAAAAAATCTAGATGATTTGACGATCGAGGATATCGCAAGGTGTTATGTGGAGGGTACAGCGGCGTATGAAGATGACGAAAATGCCAAGATTGAAATCACCAAGCTCAACAAAGAGATTTACAAGATCAATTCAGAAAATATTCATGAGGGTGAACTAGCTGAGCTTTATTGGAAGGGCCGGGAACTCAGCTATGAATATTTTAAGAATTTTTATGCGGAAATTGGTGTAAAATTCGACAAGTATTATCCAGAATCTACTGTGGCTGGGCTAGGCTTTGAGAAAGTTCAAGAAGAATTAGAAAAGGGTGTATACGAAAAATCTGATGGTGCAGTGATTTTTGATGGTGAAAAATATGGATTGCATACGCGGGTGTTTATCAATAAAGAAGGGGTACCTACTTACGAGGCAAAAGACGTGGGATTGATTTTTCAAAAATATGCGGATTATCATTTTGATAGATCGATTGTGATTACTGGTTCTGAGCAGCTTGAATACATGAAAGTGGTTTTAAAATCAGTGGAGCAATACGCGCCAGAATTAGTAGAAAAAACTACGCATCTCACACATGGGTTAGTAAAACTTCCAGGTAATGTAAAAATGTCTTCTCGGAAAGGGAATTTTCTTAAGGCTGTGGATGTGCTCGAAATGATTGATATGGAATTAAAAGAGACTTATAGTTCTGATGATAAGAAAATTTCTCTTGCAGCCACTAAATATGCGTTTTTGAAATATAAAATGGGTGGTAATATTATTTTCGATCCAAAAGAATCGGTAAAAATGACAGGAAACTCTGGACCGTACTTGTTGTATTCTGCAGTTCGTGCGAAAAAGATTCTAAAAAATGTTGAGAATAAAAAGAATATAAATAATTATATATATAATATATATGAAAAAAACTTGGTGAAAAAGTTGTTAGAGTATTCTGATGTGCTTGATGAGGCGGTGGAGGAGATGGCGCCGCATAAGTTGGCGAACTATTTGTACGAAGTGAGTCAGGAATTTTCGAGATTTTATGAAAATTGTCCGGTGGTGGGTTCGAATGAAGAAGCTGAAAGAATCAAACTAGTAAAAGTTTATTTTGAAACAATGAAACATGGGCTTAATATTTTGGGGATTGAAATCCCGGAGGAGATGTAAATGGCAAAAGCAAAATTACTTTGGATAGATTTAGAAATGACTGGACTAGATCCAGAAAAGGATAAAATTTTGGAAGTGGCAGCGATTGCTACCAATATGAGCCTCAAAAACATGGCAAGCTATGAAGCAGTGGTGAAAGTGTCCGACAAGCTTATCAAAGAACGGATGGTGGGTGAGTTTTGGGACAAAAATTCAGCTTCTCGGGATGCTTTGATTAGTCAAAATAAAGATGGTAGGCCGGTTAAAGAGATAGAAGCAGAACTTTTGAATTTTATAGATAAAAATTTTGGAAAAGAAGTATATTTGGCTGGGAATTCGATTCATCAAGACAGAAAATTTATTGAAAGAGAGATGCCGGAATTGAATAAAAGGTTGCATTATCGAATGCTGGACGTGTCGGCGTGGAAAATTTATTTTGAAAATGCATTGGGTCGGAAATTTGTAAAGCCGGAGGAGCACAGAGCACTTTCGGATATTGAAGGATCAATAGAGGAGCTGAAATGGTATTTGACGTTTCTAAAATAAGTGGAATCGGTGAATATACCGAAAAGAAAGAAAAAGTGGACGAAAACCACGAGAGAACCCTGTTTTTTAGGGGAGAAAAAGTGTTTTTGGTGGTAAATAAAAATACAGTTGAGCTAAGATGTGATGGGGAGCTCAAAAAATTATTAATAGAAAAATATGAGTCGGTGATGGAATCGAGGTATTTTGGTAGGGGCGGAGTGGAAATAGTTTTGGCCGGAGGACAACTTTCTGACGAGGAATTGGACGATTTGGTAAGGCTCAGTTATAACCTCTCTTAATGTGCTATAATTAAAATATGGCAATAGAGAGATTAGTGGAGCCTACTTTAGAGCTTGATAATACCGAAGAAGAGAAAATCGAAACTTCGCTTCGGCCTTTGACTTTTTCTGAATATATTGGGCAGACACATCTTAAAAATAATTTGAAACTAGCGATTGACGCGGTGAAAAAACGGGGAAAGGGTGCGGTACTCGATCATGTATTATTATACGGTCCGCCAGGACTCGGTAAAACCACAATGGCGGGAGTGATTGCACATGAACTTGGATCGTCTCTTAGGGTGACTTCAGGGCCGGCGATAGAAAGGGCTGGAGACCTTGCCTCTATTCTGACGAATCTTAAAGAAGGCGATGTGCTTTTTATTGATGAGATCCATAGGCTTAGGCGAGCAGTAGAAGAGATACTCTACTCGGCGATGGAAGATTACAAATTGGATATTGTAATAGGAAAAGGGCCGGCAGCGAGATCGATGCGATTGGATCTGCCTAAGATTACCGTGATTGGAGCGACGACGAGGACTGGGGCACTTGCGGGGCCGCTTAGAGATAGATTTGGTATTGTGCACAGATTGGAATATTATAAAGAACCGGAAATTGAGCAGATCATTGCGAGGACTTCAAAAATTTTAGGTACGGAGATCAAACCGGAGGCGTTAGCCCTTTTGGCGGGTAGATCACGTTTGACACCAAGAATTGCAAATAGACTATTTAGACGAGTGCGGGACTATGCGGATGTGAATGGCGATGGAATTGTGGATACGGTAGTGGCGGAGAAGGCTTTGGATTTGATGGAGATCGATGCCCTCGGACTCGATCCAGCGGATAGAAATATGCTGAGACTGATGTGGGAAAATTATGGCGATAGACCGGTAGGACTTACGACGATTGCGGCACTTACTGGTGATGAGGCAAGCACCATTGAAGATTTTTATGAACCGTATTTGCTCCAAATGGGGCTGATTGCTAGGACTCCTAAAGGGAGAGTGATAACGGAAAAGGGGAGGAAAGTGGTGACGGGTTGAAATATTTGCAAAAAATATAAAGTGTGATATAATAATAAAAAAGGAGTTACCATATGGATGAAGGTTTGGTAAAAATCCGACACGAAAGAAGCGTAAAAGATTTTCCATTTCTTAAATTAGAAGATAATGAGTATGTGGAGTTTGCGTTTAAAAGGGCGAAAATTTGGTTGAATTTAATTTTAGGAAGCCTTGCAGCGGGCTTAATTTTTATTTTACTAGCTTTTCTTTTGGTTTTGATGGGGCAGGAATCGCTTGATTCGATTGGAACTAGTTTTTTGTATATTATACTAGGATCTTTGTTGGCGGCAGTAGTTATTGCGGGGCTTTTTACGATTATAGTTTATAAGGGGAACAAATTGTTTATTACTAATAGACACGTAATTCAAATGACGATGGTCTCGCCACTAGCCAATTCTTTAAATATGATTGATCTTTCTTCGATTGAAGATACAAGTTTTTCGCAGAATGGGATTTTGCAAAAAGTTTTTGGTTATGGAACTTTTCGTTTATCCACTGTAGGTGAAGAAACGACCTATACTTTTAAGAATTCAGATATCACTCAAGAAGAATTGAAGGCGGTGGCAAAACTTATTACTACTGCAAAAACTTACGACGATAAAGATAACGTGTTTATAGTGAGTTAGTTTTTGTCGTTTTTGCGATTGGTCTTGATGTAATCAGCTTCTTTTTCGAGATCGGCTTTTAGGATGTATTCTTTGCACTTGCCGTTATCGCAATTAGCAGGTTGATAAGAATAAGAGCTCTTAGAATCACCAAGATTGTAACCGTCTGGATCCGTCCAGAGGGCCGGATCGATAACGGTGATATTTTGCTCGGAGATGGTTTCTGGATAATAACCGTTGGTCTTGAAAAAACTTTCTTCCAAAGCGTAGTACATGGCGTTGATGGCGGTTTTTCTATCTTCGTCACGAGCGAGAGCATCTAGATTGGATTTTTGGATAAAGAAAAAAACAAAAAGTAGGCCAGCTATGGTGGCTACAACGGCGAGTTCAATGATAGTGAAACCAGATTTAGCCTTAGTCATATCTTTTATTATAGCATATTTTGTGATATAATATATAAATATGGTACTGTAGCTCAGTTGGTTAGAGCGTGGGACTCATAAGCCCAAGGTCGGTGGTTCGAAACCACCCAGTACCACCATTTTTTAGGCGCCCGTAGCTCAGTGGATAGAGCACCAGCTTCCGGAGCTGGGTGTCGTAGGTTCGACTCCTATCGGGCGTACCACGGATAGTAAAAAATAATAGCCTTAAAGATATATGAATGATTTAAGGATTTTTTTATGCACTCTTGAAAAAATGTACAATGAACGGTACGTGTCTTTTTCTGAGCTTGAAAAAATGAAGGCGCTTTTGCCGTCTATTCCAAAAGGGCGCGAGGCGAGAAAAGTAGTTCGGCAAATTAAATTTTATCTAAACAAACGAGAAAAATTGAATGCGAGGTTTATTAAGAAAAAGCAGACGGAAAAATTTGAAGTGGAGGGAAATTATTTGGATGCAGAGCAAATAGCGGCAGTGGTAGCGTGTGATGACGCAGAACTAATTTTGGCTTCGGCGGGGAGTGGAAAAAGCGCGAGCTTGATGGGAAAGGTAAATTATTTGGTGAAAGATCTGAAGGTTCCGGCACAAGAAGTACTGGTGATTGCTTTTACAAGAAAAGTAGTAAAAGAGTTGAAAGAGCGGATGAATGAAAGTGGGGTGGAAATTTGTACTTTTCATTCGTTTGGAAACAAAATAATTCGTAATCTTTCGGTGGGGCAAGAATTGAAATTGGTGCCGGATGGGTTTTTGGAAAAAATAGCGGCTCGGGTGGTAAAAAAGTGGGTTGATTCTGGGGAGCTAGAGGAGGTCGATATAAAAGAATTTGGCGATTTAGAAAAATTACAAAAACTTTTGGTGTCTACTTTGCAGTTGCAGAAAAATGAGCAGATAACGCTTAAAGAGTTTGGTGAGAGAATTTCTAAAATGGAAAAAGGGCGCGAGCGAGCGGAAAAATTTTTTAAAATTTATGCAAAATTTGTGAGGATATATGGAAAGATTTTGAGAGATAATCGATTGTATGATTTTTCTGATATGCTTTCGTGGGCAACGAGAATAATTCGACGAAGACAGAAGGGTGAACTTAAATATAAATACATTTTGGTGGATGAGGTACAGGATTTGTCTTTGTCTAAATCATTGCTTTTAAAAGCGATTTTGGATAATTGCAAAGATGCGAAACTTTTTGCGGTGGGGGATGATTGGCAATCGATTTATCGATTTGCGGGAAGTAATTTGGGAGTTTTGAAAGATTTTGAAGAAACTTTTGGACGTTTTACTTATCGTGGTGTGATACGACGAACTTATAGATTTGGCCAACCGACGGCGTGGGTGAGTGGGTATTTTGTGAGAAGAAATAAAGAACAATCGAAGAAAAAAGTTTTGACTTTGAAAAACAAAAAAACGCCAATTGAAATTTGCTTGAGCTACGATTCTAATTGTGAGATGCCGGCGGATTATAAAATAGTAGATGGATGTATTAAAAAATTGTATAAGAATTTGGGTGATAAGTTATTTGAAAAGAATATTCAGGTGATCAGCAGGTATAATCGGGATGTATATAGATTGGTGGATTTTAAAACTGGCTGTTTTGAAAATGCAAAAATTATGGCGAAAAAAGAAGATGGAGTGACTTTGAATTGGTTGATTGAAGCGGCTTCTCGAAATTTGGAAGTGAATTTTTGCAGTATGCATAAGTCGAAAGGAATTACGCGAGATATTGTATTTGTGATTAATATGAATGAAGGCGAAAAGGGGATGCCGTCAACTCGCGCAGACGAGCCAATTCTTTCTACAATGCTAGCGAAGCCGGATAAATTTCCTTTGGCGGAGGAGAGGAGGCTATTTTATGTGGCGATGACACGAGCGAAGGAAAAAACTTTTATCGTGGCGGAGCGCAAAAAAGTCTCGCGATTTGTGCGAGAGATTGCAAAAAACTTGGGCAGCGAAGAACTACTTTAGAAAGCCGTTGATAATTTGAGCTTCGGCTTCAGTGGAAGTAAGTCCAAGTGTCATTAGCTTATTAATTTCGGCTCCGGCGATTTTGCCGATGGCTGCTTCATGGATTAACTCGGCATTGAGACTTTTGGCGTCGAGCGATGGTGTAGCGATAACTTTGGCTTTGTCCATAATGATAGCATCGCATTCGGAATGACCGCGACAAGTAGTTTTGCCAACGATATGGAGTTTGAAATCTTGTTTGGAAATGTCGCGAGCGACTGAACGAGAGACGATATTGGCGGTGGAGTTTTTGCCGTTTAAAATTACTTTTATGTTGCTTTTGGCGGTTTGACGACCATGGGTTAAAAGTTTTTCGATAATTTCAATCTTGGCATCTTTTTGAAGTGTGGCTTGGGTAAGACGATTGGTGGAATCGACGCCGGCGATTTGTTCTAATTCTAATTCCACATAGGATGATTCGTCTAGATGAAGTTTTGTAGTGGGATTTAGAATTTTGCCTTGGGATGGGCCAGTGCCGTAATGTTTTTCGATATATTTAACTTTGCAATTTTTGCCAACGTGAAATACATGTACGCCATCGTGGATAGAATTTTGGACGCCGCAATTATATATACCACAACCTGCGACGATAGTAACTTCGGAATTGTCGCCAATATAAAAATCATTATAGACGGTTTCTTTGTGACCGCTTTTGCTTAGAATTACTGGAATGTGTACGACGTCTTTTTTGGTGTTGGCTTTGATAAAAACATCGATGCCACTTTTTGTGGTTTTTGGTTTTACGTCAATGTTTACGGTACTTTTTCTACCGATGGATTTGCCATTGACGCGGAAATTGTAAGCACCTGCTGGTATGCCGGAAATATCGGCAACTTGTTTCAATAAGTCTTTTTCGATTTCGTCAAGGTCCATCATAGTTTACCTTTTTTTAAAAGTAATACGCGGTCGGCAATATCCATAATTGGTTTTTGATGAGAAATGATAATAATAATTTTATCTTTGTTTTTGGAGCGGAGTTTTTTGAAAACTTGGATAAGATTGTCAAAACTCCAAATATCGATTCCGGCTTCAGGTTCGTCAAAAATCATGATTTGGGAATCTTTGGCTAGAATGGTAGCAATTTCGATGCGTTTGAGTTCGCCACCAGATAAAGTTTTGTTGACTTCGCGATCTAGATATTCGGTTTTTGCTAGGCCGACGATTTCTAATTCTTCAAAATCTCTATTTTTTGGTTTTGCAATTTGCAACAAATCTCGTACTGTTACGCCTTTGAATGCGATTGGCTGTTGAAATGCATAACTAATGCCGAGGTTGGCGCGTTCGGTAATATTTTTGCTACTAATATCTTCGCCATTCAGAATAATTTGACCTTGGCTCGGTTTTTTTAAACCCATAATAATTTCGGCGAAGGTGGATTTACCACTGCCGTTTGGACCGGTGATAACGACGAGTTCGCCAGGTTTGAATTTGGTGGAAATACCGTTTAGAATATGATGCTTTCTGTCGCTATCTTTTATGGAAAAATGAATATTTTTTAATTCGAGCATATGTAATTATGGTACCGCCGATAGGATTCGAACCTACGACACCTTGTTCCGAAGACAAGTGCTCTAATCCACTGAGCTACGGCGGCTTGTATATATATTATAGTATTTTTTAGTGGTTTTTAAAAGCATAAGCAATGGGGCGGGGGTTGAAATTTGTGCAAAAATGTGGCTATAATTTTTCATGCAAAATTTACATCAATCGTGGGGTTTGGTGATGTTATGTGTCGGGATAGTCTTGGGAATGATCCTTGGAGTAATTTTGAGAATTAATTATTTTGGGGCGTGGTGGTGGGTTTTGTTAGTGATTGGTGTATTTGTTTTGATGTATTTGAAACCGCGTTTTTTGACCGTAGGAATGTGTTTAATTGCCGGGATGGTATTGGCGTTTTTTCGAGTGACGGTGGTGCTTGCTTCTGATGCAGAAGTGGAGTTAGGAGTAGACGCTGGAACGGAAGAGCTAGTAGCTTCGACTAGAGGTTGGCTGGCGGAACGAATTGAATTAGCTTTGCCAAAGAGGGAGGCTAAGCTTGGAATGTCATATCTTCTTGGTATGAAAAACGAGATAGACAAAGAACTTTCAAAAAATTTAAAGGCGGTGGGACTTACTCATATTGTGGTGGCAAGCGGAGCGCATTTGTCTATCCTTGTAGGGATAGCAAGAAAAATTTTTGGAAGGATTTCTAGATTTTCGGGACTTTTATTTTCGGTATTATTTATATTATTTTTTATGTGTATGGTAGGATGGACTCCGTCAATTTTGAGAGCAGGAGTAATGTCGATCCTGACGCTTTTTTCTTGGTATGTGGGGAGAAAAATTGCGCCATGGCGATTGATTTTGATGACGGCTGCGTTTACGTTGATGCTCAATCCGATGTTTTTGATGAGTCTAGGGTGGCTTCTATCTTTTGCAAGCTATGCAGGAATTATGATTTTGGGACCTGAACTTTCGCGGTTTTTCTATCGAGAGAAAAAACCGGGATTTTTGGCGAGCGTGATTCTTACAACAGTAGCGGCAACATTGATGACTCTGCCAATAACTTTGTACTATTTTGGGCAGGTGTCGCTAATTTCAGTGATGGCAAATCTTTTGATTTTGCCGACTTTGTCGTATGCGATGGGGTTGGTGTTTCTGGCGGGGATATTTTATGGTTTGCCTGGGGTGGGAATGATGGTGGGCTTTTTGGCGGAAAAGATTTTGGATTTTCATATTTCGGTGGTGGAATGGTTTGGGGAGATGGAGCAATTTTTGATTCAGATTGATTTATATGAGCCAAGAGTGTTTTTGTTGTATTTGACGATTTTGGTGCCGATGATTTGGAGAGGGGTAAAATGGTTTATTGACAAACGTAAGCGTTTAGATTATAATTGTGAGTAGGAAGCGCGAATACGCTAGTAGTGTGGAGTAGTCGCAAAGCCAAAATAAAAATAGTAAAAAGAAAGTAGAGTATATAAGTAAAATAGTAAAGTTAGGTTTGGCAGCCGTTGGTGTCGTTATGGTGGCAGTTCTGTCGAGGTCGATGGCCTTTGCTACGACATCAATAAAAGTCACTGACACGCTTGAGGCAAGAATTGTGCCAGTAGATGCCGATATCGAAATCACTTCTACGAGTGGGGATAAAGTTGTAGACCCAGAACATGATTTGAGCTTGCTTTTTAATGGCGTGAAAGACATAAAGTTAAAAGTGGTAAATTATGATGGGGATGGCAATGTGATTTATGAAGGGGAAATCTGGAATTTTGAAGGAGATTATAGTCCAGGAACAAAAGATTTTGTTTTGAATCTAGATGATCTTGGAGGATATGGTAATTTTGTCTTCACGGCGTCGGCGGTTGACTATGATAATAGGACGATAGAAAAAACTCTTTCTGTGGAATATAAAGATTCAGAAGTGGGCGATTATAAAACTATCAAGATTGGTATTTATAATGATGACGGTAAGCTTGTGCGAATAGCGGTAATTGATAGGGAAACTGGAAAAATGGAAGTGTACGACGCGGGCGGGGATTTACTTTTTACAATACCGGATGCGCTTAAGCCGGATGGAAAATTTGAAGTACCATTTGACGGTTTGGAATATGGTGAGTATACGGTGGAGGTGCGGTATCTAGACAAGAATAATAATCAGGTTGGAGAAATATATGTATATACAGTGAAATATTATGGTGATGAAGAGTATATTCCGGTGCCAGATACGGGCGGACTATTCAAAGGGCTTGATATATCTAGTGAGGATTATATAATTACGGGAGTGTTGATATTTGGGATTTTTAGTGTGGTGGTGTTTGCGGCGACAAGGAAGAAGTCGCAAAGTAGACATAGAGGGTAAAAAGTGGTAAAATAAAATTAAGGATAATATCAATTAATTTTGGAGTTTAATTATGTCTGGACATAGCAAATGGGCGACCACTAAAAGGCAGAAAGCCGTGGTGGACGCTAAAAGAGGCGCACTGTTTACCAAAATCGGAAATCAGATTGCAATAGCAGCAAGAGCGGGAACGGATCCGAATATGAACCCATCGCTTGCGATGGTACTTGAAAAGGCGCGTCTTGCGAATATGCCGAAGGCAAATATAGAAAGAGCGATTGCGCGGGTGGCGGATAAATCCGCAGCGGCGCTTATTGAAGAAGTATACGAGGCTTATGGTCCTGGTGGAGTGGGAATTGTGATTGAAGTAGCAACGGATAATAAAAATCGGACAATGCCAGAAGTACGTCATACTTTAGATAAAAATGGTGGTCGGATGGCAGATCCGGGCTCTGTGATGTTTCAATTTGCAAGAAAAGGTGTGATTGAAATTTCCGAAAAAGGCGAGACGGCTTTGATGGCCGCTCTAGAGGCTGGCGCAGAGGATGCTACAGAAGAAGATGAATATACGGTTATCTATACTGATGCTTCGGATTTGATGAAAGTGCGGCAAGCTTTAGTTGACGCTGGTATGACCGTAACGAGTGCGGAACTTCAATATGTGCCAAACTCTTATGTTCCGGTAGAGGGTGAAAATGCAGAGAAGTTGGAAAAATTATTGTCTGCGATAGATGATCTCGACGACGTGACAAATGTCTATACAAATGCAGAATAATCTGTTATAATAATAGGCGGAAGGGTGGCCGAGTGGTTTAAGGCACTGGTCTTGAAAACCAGCATGGTAACCCCATCGCAAGTTCGAATCTTGTCCCTTCCGCCATGTTCCTAGCGGAACATCTCAAAAAGCAAGATATCGTTCTTCGAATCGAATCTTGTCCCTTCCGCCAGGTGTAGTCCTGGTTTTTTGTTTGTAATTGAAAGAAGTAAAAAAATGTGGTATAATATAGATAAGTGGGCGTGTAAGGAGCGCGCACTATTTTGTTGAATGACAAGCACTTTAAAAAGGAGGTAAAAGTATGGCGATATTCTATGTAGTGATTGCGATTGTAATGGTGACTTTCGTAGCGCTCGCCCGGAACTTCTTTGATTTAAAAAATCATGATGAAGGAACGGACGAGATGAAGGATTTGGCTGGAATTATTCGGGATGGTTCAAAGACATTTTTAACGAGAGAATACAGAATAATTGTTCCAGCGGTAGTGGCGGTGTCAATCATCTATATCTTTTTTATAGAGATTGGGTCAGGATTCACTTTTATACTTGGAGCCTTGATGAGTTCATGCGCGTGCCTAATTGGAATGAGCGGCGGTACGTATGGCAATGTACGCACAACCAATGCAGCTCGGGTGACTAAGCATATGAGCAGGACTATTCGAATTGCTCTAATGAGTGGATCGATTAGCGGATTTGCGGTGCCGGCATTTGGAATCTTCGGAGCTTGTGTCGTATGGATAGCATCGGGTGGCATTAACTTTAATGCTACATCAACGAGTCTTCTAGGGATGTTTCCGGGCGTAAATTTTGGCACAGTAAGTAATCCGTTGACAATGAGATTGACAACATATTCGCTTGGATGTTCGCTGGTTGCAATGTTTAACCGCGTGGCTGGTGGCAATTACACAAAAGCTGCAGACATTTCGGCCGATATTGTCGGTAAGAATGTGATGGGTCTTCCGGAAGATGATTCGAGAATGCCCAATACGATTGCTGATTTTATCGGTGATTGTGTGAATGACATTGCAGGAAACGTTTCTGATCTTTTGGAATCGTTTGTGGCAACTCCAGTGGCGACGGTTTTGATTACGTCTCAGGCGTTCAAAGACGATTTGGCGTTGCTTGGCGCAGGCTGTATTTACCCGTTTATTTTGGCTGGTGGTGGGCTTTTGGCTTCTGTAATTGGAGTCAATTACATTATTTTAAAGAATCGTAAGCAGGTTAAGATAATTAACGGGGAGGAGAGAGAGGTTTCTCGCGAGAATGTAGATCCAGAGGAAGAACTTAATAACGCAACAATAGTATCGGCGATTGCTGTAGCGGTGATTGGACTTTTTGCGGCGAAGGCGGTATTTGGTGGCGTTGAGATTCCGGATGTGTTTAAGGCGGGATGGATTTCTCCTTGGATTGCGGCAGTGCTTGGTATGGGTTCATCTGTAGCGGTAGGTAAACTTACGGAAGTCTACACCAGTTTGAAGTCACAGCATGTAAAGTCGCTTGCATATATGGCGACTGAGGGTGAAGCTTTTGTGGTGACAAAAGGTGACGCAATTGGATCTCGTTCGATCTTGGCACCATGTGCAGTAATCGTAATATCAATGATTATTTCGGGATCACTTTGTGGTTCTTATGGAATTGCGATTGCAGCTCTTGGAATGCTTTCATTCGTAGGAACAACTGTTTCGATTGATGCATTTGGGCCAGTAGCGGATAATGCGGGCGGAATTGCGGAATCTTGCCACCTTGATCCGGAAGTTCGGAAGATTACTGACGAACTGGATGCAGTAGGTAACACCACAGCAGCAATCGGTAAGGGCAATGCAATTGGTGCAGCAGCTTTTGCGACGGTAGCTCTTATTATGTCGTTTATCGGATCGTTTCCGTCACCTGATTTTACCGACCCGATGACTTGGGTGATGGTGATTGGTGGAATGATAATCGGTGGAGCACTGATTGAATACTTTACCTCGATATTGACCGATAATACGATTACGGCAGCCAAAGATTTGGCCGATGCCGGAGCTAAGCAATTAAACGATAATCCGGATATTTTGAAAGGTAAGCAACGTCCGGATTACGAATCTATCATCAGAAAAGCTTCTGACGATGCGCTTGGGCATATGTTGGTGCCGGCAGTTTTGGCGCTGGCTGTACCAGTGGTTTGCGGATTCTTGTTTGGGCCGGTTTTTATATTGGGTCTGTTGATTGGATCTACGATTGTAGCAATTGGCAGAGCTCTCTTCATGGGCAATTCTGGTGGAGCATTTGATAATGCAAAGAAATTCATTGAATGCGGAATGCTCTATCAGCTTGGTGAAGATGGCGAACCGATTATGACCGTAAGTGGCAAACCTTCTGTAATCGGCAAAGGCACTCCTGCTCACAAGGCAGCAGTAACTGGTGATACCGTAGGTGACACCCGTAAAGATGTGGTTGGCGTAGCGCTCGATATTTTTATTAAGATGATGTCAACCGTTTCAAACACTTTGGCGCCGATGTTTTATACTTATCGGCTGTTCTAAATAAATACTCCTTACAAACCCCCGGCTTTTGGCCGGGGGATTTTTTTAACTTCTTTTTTGTTTTTGATATAATATAAATAATGAGTAAATGTAAATATATATTTGTAACTGGTGGAGTTCTTTCTGGTGTGGGCAAGGGCATTACGGCAGCCTCAATGGGGGCTATTTTGAAAGCTAAGGGTTACCGTGTAACTATGCAGAAATGCGATCCGTACCTTAATGTTGACGCCGGGCTTTTAAATCCGGTGGAACATGGTGAATGTTTTGTAACGCATGATGGTGTGGAAACGGATCTCGATCTCGGACATTACGAAAGATTTTTGGATTTTGAAACTTCAAAATATTCGATTACTTTGTCTGGCTCAATTTATAAGGAGTTGATTGAAAGGGAACGTGCAGGTGGTTTTCATGGGAAGACAGTGCAGCTAGTGCCACATTTTACGGATTTGGTGCAGGAAAAAATCGCATTAGCCTCTAAAGATAGCGATATCCATATTGTAGAAATTGGTGGAACAGTGGGCGATTATGAAGGTTTGGCATTTATTGAAGCAATTAGGTTATTTGCAAATAAGGTGGGGCGGCGGAATTGTCTATACCTTTCGGTAGTGTATGTACCATGGATTAATACTTCTAAGGAGTTAAAAACTAAACCGGCGCAAAATGCTCTAAAAGATCTTCGTGGATTTGGAATTATTCCGGATATTGTATGTGTAAGAACGGAAAAACCTTGCCCAAGGGCGATTTGCGAGAAGATTGCAGCATTTTCGGGAATTTCAGGTGATGCAGTAGTAAATCTTCCGGATATTAATTCGGTGTATGACGTGCCATTTAATGTGTTAAAATCTGGGGTACTTCAGATTTTGAATGATTTTGTGGGTGACGATAAAGAGCCGAATATGTCTAAGTGGGCAGATTTTTCGGCGTGGCGAGCGACAGATTTTGATAAAACCGTAACAATTGGTTTGGTAGCTAAATATGTAGGTAATGAAGATACGTATATTTGTGTGACTGAGGCTCTCAAAGCAGCGGCGGCGCACAACAAAGTAAATTTAAATCTAAAATGGATTAACGCTGAAGACGCGACAGACAAAGATTTTGAAAGTGTAGACGGATTGGTGGTGCCAGGTGGGTTTGGCGCAAGAGGAACGGAAGGTAAAATTGCGGCGGCTACCTATGCACTTAAAAATAACAAGCCATATTTGGGGCTTTGTTTGGGTCTTCAGGTGGCATGTATCGCGGCAGCGAGAATTGGTGGAATAGGAAAGGCTAATTCGGAGGAGTTTGGAGCGTCGGAAGAAGATGGTAACAATGTTATATATATAATGGAAGGGCAGAAAGGCAAAGAATCTACGGGCGGTACGATGAGATTGGGTGATTATCCAGCTAAGCTAAAAAAAGGCACTAAAACCGCAGAGATTTATCGCGAAGGGGTTGAAGATGGTGAATATATATATGGTACAGAAATTTTGAAAAGCGGTGATGTAAATATAATCGAGAGACATCGTCATCGTTATGAAGTAAACCAAAAGTTTTTGCCGGAAATTAAAAAAGGCGGACTAATTGTATCTGGTACTTCACCAGATAAACAATTAGTGGAATTTGTAGAAGCTCCAAAGTGTGATTTCTTTGTAGCGACACAGGCGCATCCGGAATTCAAATCGCGACCGTTAGCGGTGCACCCGCTGTTTTATCAATTTATTAAAAACGTCAAAAAAAGAGTTTAATACTAGATTTTTCTCTTCTTTTATGCTATAATAGCATTGTAACCGTTGGTTGGCACTTTTAAAAGGAGGGTAAAATGAATGTAAGAAATGCTTTATTGTACTTTGCATTCACGTTGACAATGTTGGTAACAAGTTGCAATAACGTAGCCTATGCTGCCGAAGTCGATGAAAGCACTTTGAACATCCCCCTGATGGAAACATCGGCAGTGGAAACGCCTTTTTTGGGTATTCCAGCCACAATAGTAGTCAACCGTAGGAGTTGTGTCTGCGCGGTTTATGATGTTTATAATAACCTCGTGCGTCTAATGGTTTGTTCTACTGGTCGTGTGGGTCACGAGACTCCGCTTGGTGTATACCAAATTTATCAACACACTACGGGCGTTGGTTACCATTTGATGGTAGATGGAACCTATGGACGTTATTGCATGCGTTGGAAAAAAGGTGGGTATATGTTTCACTCGGTTTGTTATGCTAAGCCGGGAGATACTGAACCTATTTTGCAAGAAGTCTTTGATCTAGGTGCTGCTGTTTCTCGTGGTTGCGTGCGTTTGTCTGTAACGGACGCTGAATGGTTGTACGACAATTGTTTAGACGGTACAACCGTAATTATAGTGGATGCATAACTTACTTCATTTGAAGGCCATTGGGCCTACCCTCCAGAAAGCCCCGTGCTTATATAGGCGGGGCTTTTGTATTTTTTTGGTGCTTATGATACAATAAATTTATGGATGAGAGGGAAATACAACGAAAAAGGCGTGATACGGAAGAGCAAGCGACCGAGCAACGTTCAAATATTTTAGGCTTGCCATATCTTGATTCGCGTGATTTTGAAGAGACTGTGCCGTTAGTAAAAGATCTTCTAACGATAGAACAAATGCACAAAGATTTTATTTTGCCGTTAGCAGTAGGTGGTGGTGAGCAGCATTATCAGTTTTTGGTAACCAGCCAAACTCCTAAATCAATAATTGATAAATTAAGGCAGGAGTATCTTGATAAAGGTGAAAGAGCGGACTTTTTCTTAATTTCTCAGTCTGGTTATCGAGTGCTAATGCTTAGGTATGATCCGCCAAAAGAAATAAAATATGATGATATTAAGATTGCTGGTGAGGGTGATTCTAAGACTATTGCTTCGGTATCCAAGACCTTGGCGGGTGTTTCTACGGAAAAAGTGTTTGACTTTTTGATTGATCAGGCAGATAAGTTAGGCGCCTCAGATATCCATATTGAGAATCTTCGAAATGAAATTAGAATTAGGATGCGTGTGGATGGGTTGCTCCATCCAGTAGCGACGATTGATCGGGATAGATACCGAATTTTCATGGGAGAACTTTCGTCTCGAGCCAATGTTTCTACGGCTTCTAACAAGCCGCAATCTGGACATATGCAAAAGGAAATTGTGTCTGGTGGGGCTTCGCATCTCTTGAATATACGTGTAGAAACTATTCCGACGATGTATGGGCAAGATGCAGTGTTACGTTTGTTTAACTTTGACGAGTCGCTGCTTAATTTGAATCTTTTAGGGCTTTCAAAAGACGAACTTGATGAAATTAATGAAGTAATTTCTCATCCACGTGGGTTGGTGTTGATGGTAGGTCCGACTGGTTCTGGTAAATCTACTACACTGTATTCAATACTTAATGCGCTTAATACTACTGATCGGAAAATTATTACACTTGAGGATCCGATTGAATATGGCATTACGGGCATCTCACAGATTCCGATTCATACTACAGAAGGTGGGTCGTTTGCTGAAGGGCTTCGCTCGGTGCTTCGTTTAGATCCAGATGTAGTAATGGTGGGTGAGATTAGAGATGCGGATACGGCTAAGACCGCTATTCAGGCGTCTATTACCGGGCATTTGGTGTTATCATCTTTCCATGCTAATTCTACTGCGGCGGCGTTTTCGAGGATGATTGATCTAATTGGCGTAAATCCGATTTTCTCTTCTTCGATTAGATTGGTGGTGGCGCAGAGATTAGTCAGGAAATTATCTGAATCCAAGAAAGCACGTAGAGCTACGGAAGCGGAAGTGCGCTATATTAAAAAAGTTTTGGCTGATGTCGATCCAAAGTGGTTGAAAGGCATTAAAGGTGTAAAGTTGGCTGAAGAACAAAAGGAAGAAAAAGAAGATGGTCCGGTATATACTGACGTAACAATGATGGCAACCAAATTGGACAAAGCTCTAGAGGCGTATGATGACGAAGATGATTATGAAGAAGATGAAGAAGAGGTGCCGTTTAGTCTCGATGATATTGTCTTGTATGATCCGGTACCGACAAAAGAGAATCCATTTGGCTATAGCGGACGAACTGTGATCATGGAACAGTTGGTGGTATCTGACGATATTCAAGCGTTTATTCGTGGAGACGTAGCGGATATCAATACAAACAAAATAGAAAAAGTGGCCAAGAAGAATGGTATGCTTACTCTAGAACAAAAAGGAGTGCTAGCAGCACTCAGGGGGGAAACAACTTTGACGGAAATCTCTCGCGTGATATAATATGGTAGAGCCGACAGGAAAGGGATCTCGCGCTGACGCGCTCGATTCGAACCTGTGTATGGTAGGCCCGGCAGGAATCGAACCTGCATTGTATCCTTAGAGGGGATATGTCCTATCCGTTGAACGACGAGCCCGTACTATATATTATACACTATTTTTCTGGTTTTCTCAACTTATAATAGATAGATGGGGCGAATCTGATTGGAGCAAGAACTTTCTGAGCAGTATTTTCCATCTTAACTAAGTTGTTGGTTTTGAAAACTTTCTTCAAAGTTTTACTTCTAAAGTTGGATACTGAGAGAACTTTTTCGCGTTTGAAGCCAACTTTTTCAAATAATTCTTCTACGTATTTTGGATGGTAATTGTAAAAGCCAGTTTCGCAGATTTCTTTGTAGTTGGCCGGTTCTTTGGAAAAAGGGTTTTCTTTGCTCTTTCTAGTGATGAAGCGGGCCATTTTTGGTAGAGTGCGTTTGTTAGCGACTTCGATGACGGCGACACCACCAGGCTTGAGGACACGATAAAGTTCATCTAGGGCTTTTTCGAGATGGTCAAGATGATGAGTGACACGAACCATCATGAGCCCGTCTAGTTCATTGTCTTTGAATGGAAGTTTGTAGATGTCACCAGCTTTGGTCTCGATTTTGTCGCCGTAGATGTCTTTGGCTTGTTTGAGTTCGGTTTTGGAATAGTCAAAAAGATAAACTTTGCGAGCACGTTTTAAATATTCGTTGGCAAGGCGTCCGTAACCGCCACCAATATCGGCAAATTTTTCCATTCTTTTGGGGAGGAGTTTACGAATAGCCATGCGATCGGCTTGGTCTTCGTATTCGCGATCTGCATCTTCCCAGAAGATTTTTTTGTAATCGTAGCCGTTATAGTCTGAGACCATTTTGTTACTCATGAGAATAATTATATCACAGATTTAGATGGATGGAGTTTTTATGATGAATTTAACTGATTCGGCATTAGTATTGCCAAAATTCTTGTAGCTAGCGGCAGCATTTACGGTGGCTCTAGCGTTTCTAGTGAAGCTAGCCAAATCTTTGTTGGCAAAGTTGACTAGTTTATCGATACCGGAAGTCTTGAGGGTAGTAAGGCCATCTTTTAGAGTAATGGAGCCATCATAGAGCTTGGTCTCTCCTTCGACGAGAGAACCTAAGCCGTTTGAAAGGGTGGTAGCACCGTCTGATAATTTGGTAAGACCAGTCGACAAAGTCGTAAGGCCGTTAGCGAGTTCAGAAGCGCCAGAGGCGGCAGTAGCCACATTAGCTGTGTATCCGATGATGCCGGTCGAGAGATCGAGTAAGCCTTTGGCGTTTTCAATTTCGGCAGTGTCGCCACTTTGGGCTTTGATAATGGCGATGATTTGCGGCAAGACGGTGGTGTAATTTTCGGCGGTAATTTCTGTAATTTGTAATTGCCCGAGGATATACTGGATGGTTGGATTAGCATTCAAGCCAGTAAGGGTATTTTCGATAACCTTGTCGGCACCATCCTTGAGACTTTTATTGTAACCGGTGATGGTATTAAGACCGGTTTTTAGTTCATTAGCTCCAGCGGCAGCTTTTTTGCTACCAACAAGTGCGTCTTTGATGCCGCTGGCTAGAGTTTTGGAGCCTTCGTAGAGTTGCTTGGTGCCGTTTAGAGCATCGCCGAGGCCATTTGAAAGATCGGTGGCGCCGTTTACGATTTTGTTGACACCGTCGGAAAGCTGATTGAGGGAACTAATGATACCATCTAGATCAGAGAGCTTGGAGGTATCGAGGTCGGCTAGGATTTCGTTCATGAAAACCGTATAGGTGTTTTCTAGTTTGAAATTGGTGGTATCGGCTTCTAGAGTGAAAGATTCTGGAAGTAAATCGGTATTTAGGTTAGCATTAACGCCGGCGAGAGAGTAGCCGGTAATAATATAATTGCCGGAAGTCTCGCTGATAATTTTGCCATTTGATACTTTGACATTGCTAAATTTGGTGTTGTCTAGCGTGATGCCGGTGACGGCCAAAAATGGAATAAATTTGCCTTGATATTTGGCGGTGGAATTATAATTGTAAACGATTTTGATGTGACCGGATTTGCCAGCAAGATCTTTTCCGTTAATTTCTTGACCATCTAGGTAATAGGTAACTTTAAAACCAAAAGGTAATTCTTCAGCGCCGTCGTAGATGGTGCTACCGATGAATTTGGATTTCGGATTGCCGTTTTCGTCGGTTAATACGTAGACGGTTTCGTTTTTGGATGCGGATGGCTTGGGATTAGTGGTTTTGATAGGGGATTCTACTGCAATAAGTGAGCTAGTCTCGACTTTTGATTCTTTGGCGTTTGCGGTATTAATGACCGCAAAGGCGGTGCCAGCCCAAAGTGCTACGAGAGCAGTGGTTGATATTATGATTTGCTTTTTCATTGATGGTTCTCCTTTATTAACTTTTTCATACCGAGTGTGGTTCTGATAACTAATGGGTCAGTTAAAATGAGCATAGGGGCAAGGAAGATAGGAACTATAATGATAGATATAACAGCGCCTCTAGCCATTAACATACACATAGAACTAATGATATCGGCGCGGGAATAAACGCCTACACCGATGGTGGCGGCGAATAGGACGGCGCCAGAAATGATAATTGATGGAATGGAAGTCTTGAGAGCGATAACGGCGGCCTGCTTTTTGTTTTTGCCGTCTAGACGTTCGCGCTTGTAGCGAGTGGTCATGAGGATAGCATAATCGATAGTAGCGCCGAGCTGAATCGTGCTAATACAAATTGGGGTGATGAAGGATAGTTTTTGGCCAGTGAAGTAGCATAAGCCGAGATTGATGAAAATAGCGGCTTCGATGACCACAATAAGGATGAAAGGAAGAGAGATGCTTCTAGTAACGATAGCAATAATAATAAAGATAGCAGCAATAGAGATTGCGTTGACAACCTGAAAGTCGATAGAAGTAAGGTCGATCATGTCTTGAGTAGAGGAAGATTCGGAGACGAGGAGAGCGTTTTTATCGTATTTTTTGATGGTATTATTAATATCTTTGATTTGGGCAGCGATTTCGTCGGTAGCGGTTTTGTATTCGGAGATTAGAATGGTGAGTTCCCATTTGTCGCTTTTTGCGATATCTACGATGCTGCTTGGTAAGATTTCTAGTGGGACTTCGGTGCCAAGAACTGCTTCTAGATTGAGAACGGTTTTGATGCCGGAGATATTTTTGAGCTCTTCGGTCATATTATATACGGTATTTTGATCTAGATTGGAGCTGGTTAGAGTCATGTGGGTGTTGGCCATACCAAAGTTCTCGCTGAGTTTTTTGTTGGCAACGGCGAATTCCATGTCTTGCGGTAAACTATCAGAAATAGTGTAGTAGACATCCTCCTGGGCTTTTTGATAGCCGATGAAGGCTGGTGGAATAATCGCAATGAAAGCAATAAGAAGGGCGGGGAAGATTTTGACGAGACCTTGGCTTAACTTGGTGAAATCTGGAAGAATAGATTTATGATCAAATTTTTCGATGACGTTTTTGAAAGCTAAAATGAGGGCCGGGAGAACAGTGACAGAACCAATGACACCGAGTATCACTCCTTTGGCCATGACGACACCAAGGTCTCTGCCGAGGCCGAAAGTCATAAAGCAGAGGGCAAGAAAGCCGGCTACGGTAGTGGCGGAACCGCCGAAGACAGAGCTCATGGCTGCTTTGACAGCTTTTTCCATGGCGCGTTCGTGATTTTTGTCGTTATCTTTGGCAAGATATTCGCGGTAGCTATGCCAGAGGAAAATAGAATAATCCATAGTAACGGCAAGCTGCAGAATAGCGGAAAGGGCTTTGGTGATATAAGAAATTTCACCGAAGATAATATTGGTACCAAGATTGATAATAATCATGACTCCAATGCTGGCAAGGAAAATAGCTGGAGCGAGCCAGTTGTCTAGGAGGGCAAGCATGACGAGGAGGGCTAGAGTGACGGCGATGATGACGTAGAAGATTTCTTCTTCTTCGCAGAGTTTTCTTAGGTCGGTAGCAAAAGCGGACATGCCGGAAATGTAGGCATGGCCATCGGCGATCTCGCGGATTTTTTTGACGGCGTCCATGGTTTCGTCGGCGGAAGTAGAAGTATCAAAGAACACAGCAATTAAGGATTCATCGCCTTTTTGGAATTTATCGTATAACTCGTCTGGAAGGATTTTGGCTGGGATGTCGTTGGAATTTAGCGTACCGTAGCCTAAGACCGTATCTACATGAGGGACGGCTTTGAATTTTTCTTCTAGCTTGGCTTGTTCTGATTCTGGTAAATCTTCGGTTATAATCATGGCAAAAGCGCCTTTGCCAAAGCTCTTTAAGAGCTCGTCTTGACCTTTGACGGTCTCCATGCTATCTGGGAGATAGGTGAGCATGTCATAATTGACACGAGTATTTAAAAAACCAATAATCGATGGGATTATTAATATCCCGGCGAGTGCCAAAATAATTTTTCTGAATTTTACAACGAATTTTTCCATGTCTACCTTTTCTGGTGGACTATTATAGCACAGATTTGCAAAAAATTCAATAATATATTAGCTTAAGAGGTAATCGAGAAGGTGTTTGGCGGTGAAAAAACCAGCGAGCCCATCTGATGGATCGAGTACAAGAAAGTAATAAGAATTGGTGCGCTCGATCTCTTCGACGGCGAATTCTAGAGTGTCAGTGGTATGAAGGTATGAGACGGTCTTGTCCATGTATTTTTCGGCACGGTCGGTTTTTCTGATTTCGAGGGTATTTAAAGCTTCGGTATGAAGGATGCCTTTAACATGATTTTTGTTGTCTACGACTGGAAAATTAGTGAAGCCGGATTTGTATAGCTTATCTAACATAAGAGGACCGAGGAGATCTTTGGCATTTACGAAGGTCATTTTGTCTTTTGGAACCATGAGGTCAGCAACGATGCGATCGTCAAAACTCATTACGGCGGCGATGCGAGCGCGACCTTTTTTGTTGATAATAGAAAGAGGGGTGCGACGTATAATACCAATGAAGTCATTGAGATCTTTTGGGGTATAGGGCTTAGATTCTTCAGGCTTTGTAATATGTTTGATTTCGGTAGCTTCGTACTGTTTAGGCTTGCTGGAATCAAGAAAATCGTTTTTTAGGTTCTTGATTTTTGAGAAAACTGCACTTAACATGATATAATAATTATAACACAAAGGAGTTATATGAAAAAAGCAAGAGGATTTTCGAAAGTCGGTGTAGTAGTTGGGGTGATGGTGGCTGTAGGTTTAGTGGTTGTGGCAACTGTGCTGGTAATAAATGGCAACAATAATCGGGCGGATTTTGATAAATATGATTTTTATTCTGTGATTGCGCCGGATGTGCACAATGGCAATATAGGTGATCACGTCAAGAAAGATAAAGATGGCACTTATACGGGTGAACCGGTATATATATTTGAGTATGCGGATTTTCAGTGTCCGGGGTGTGCATCGATTAATCCTCGAGTAAACCAGGTAGTAGATGAGCAGGATGGAAAATTGGTGGTAGTATATCGCAATCATCTATTGTCTTATCATCAGAATGGGACGGCAGCGGCTTCGGCGGCAGAAGCGGCTGGACTTCAGGGATACTGGAAGGAATATGCGGATAAGTTATTTGCCAATCAGTCTGAGTGGGAGTATTTGAGTGGTTCGGAGAGAACGGCGGCATTTGAAAAATATTTCACAGAAGTGACTGACGGTAAGGGGGATATGGATAAATTTAGAAAAGATGTTTCTTCTGAGGCGGTATCCAAGAAAATTAGTTTTGATATGGGGATAGGTAAGCGGATGAATATAGAAGGTACGCCAGCGTTCTTCATTGATGGGCAGCTAATTCCTTGGAGCGCCAAAGAAGGTGGCCAGGTGAACATCGATGGTAAAATAATTACTTGGGATAAAAGTTTGTCTGGGCCGGAGTTTGTGCATATCTTGGGTAAAATCGTAGAAGCAAAGTTAACTAAATAAATATAGATGAGTAAAATAAGCCCTTTCGGGCTTATTTTACTTTGGTAGGCTCTACCTACTATATTTCGATAAACTCTTGCCATTCGGCTGGAGCTACCTTAGCTTTGAGCGCTCCACCGCGCTTTAGCTTTTTGATACGCATATGTATCTATTTTCTCCTTAATGTTTATTGCTTTCACGACCTAAATAATTAGAAATTTTAAAGCAACATTTACAATTCTATCAAAATCTATAGGATATTGCAAGCATAAAAAAATGAAATGTGGTATAATTGTCTCTATGAGAACTGCGACGAACAAACTAAATGAGTTTTTGGGTAAAGAAGTAGAGGTGGCTGGATGGGTAAATTCTCGGCGTGACCACGGCGGATTGATTTTTATCGATCTGAGAGATTTCGCAGGGATTATACAGCTAGTAGTGACGCCGGAAAACGCTGAGGCTTTTAAGTTGGCTGAGACGGTAAGAGATGAGTTTGTTTTGTCTGCTAAAGGTGTGATGCGAAAGCGTGAACCGGAACTAGTCAATCCAAATATTCCAACTGGCGAAATTGAACTAGTGGTTTCGGAGCTTAATTTAATCAATAAGAGTGAACCGTTACCGGTAAATACACATGATGATGGTGATGCTTCGTCGGAAGAAATGAGATTGAAATATCGATACTTGGATCTAAGGCGGCCATCGATGCAGAAGCGCCTTAAGAGACGTTCGGAATTTTATCAAGTAGTGCGTGGGTATATGTATGAACATGGATTTACGGAGATTACCACGCCGATTTTGGCTAATTCGTCGCCGGAAGGAGCAAGGGACTTTTTAGTACCGTCACGGCTTCATCCGGGTAAGTTTTATGCTTTGCCGCAAGCGCCGCAACAATTTAAGCAACTTTTGATGGTGGGGGGAGTAGAAAAGTATTTCCAGATTGCGCCGTGTTTTCGTGATGAGGACCCGCGGGCGGATAGGCTTTATGGAGATTTTTATCAGTTGGATTTTGAAATGTCGTTTGTAGATGATGGTGAAGTAGTGAGGACCGAGATCGAGCCTTTGTATTTGAAATTGGTGACGGAATTTGCGGGGAAGAAATTGGTGATGAGAAGCGACGTGGCTGCTCAATATATTCCGGAGGGCGGAGTAGTGCCGAGGTTGCCATACGAAGTGGCGATGGATATATATGGTGTGGATAAGCCAGACCTTCGTTATTCAATGGAGCTAGTTGATTTGACTGATGTATTTTCTGAAACTGATTTTAAGGTGTTTAAACAGCCATGCGTGAAGGCTATCTGCGTGAAAGGTGGGGCGGAATTGACTCGTAGAGAAATCGATGACTTTACTGAAAAAGCGCGGAAGCTTGGTGCTGGTGGGCTCGCATATATATTATATAGTGACGGAGAGGCCAAATCGCCGATTTTGAAATTTATGTCTGAGGCAGAGATTAGTAGCGTGCGCGAGAAAATGGGGGCGGAGGATGGTGATGCGGTGTTCTTTGGTGCGGATACCAGGGAACTAGTGAATAAGGTACTTGGGCAACTTAGAACTTTATTTGCGGACCGATTTGGGCTCAAAAAAGCTGATGAAGTGGCATTGACGTGGGTGGTAGATTTTCCGTTTTATGAATGGGATGAGAAAAACAAGAAATTAGACTTTGGGCACAATCCGTTTTCGATGCCAAAGGGTGGTATGGTTGCGCTTGAGACAGCTAAGACCGACGCAGAAAAGTTGGCTTTGGTGGCCGATCAGTATGATATGGTGATGAATGGTTATGAGTGCGCATCGGGAGCAGTGAGAAATTACAATCCAGAAATCATGTATAAAGTATTTAATATTTTGGGTTACAACAACGAATATGTGGAAACAAGGTTTGGTGGAATGCTTTCGGCGTTTAAATTTGGTGCGCCACCGCATGCTGGCTGCGCGCCAGGTCTTGATCGGATTTTTATGATTCTTGAAGACGAGGACAATATTCGTGACGTGGTGGCATTTCCAAAGAATGGAAATGGCGTGGATCTAATGATGAATTCACCATCTGAAGTTGATGCGGAACAACTTGAAGAAGCTCATCTTGCGATTTTGCCAGAAGAGTAGGCTTTTGATTTGGAATTTATCAAAAAACTCTTGCCAACCCCAAAAAGCTTATGTATAAAAAAGTGTAAACGATACGGTGAGTTAGTATATACTGATTGTAAATGATGATATGATATGATATAATATATAGTATAACTGGGTGTAGCACAGTTGGTAGCGCGCGACTTTTGGGAAGTCGAGGTCGCAGGTTCAAGTCCTGTCACCCAGACCATTTTTTTAATTAGAACTGGGTGTGGCGCAGTTGGTAGCGCGCAGCGTTCGGGACGCTGAGGTCGTCAGTTCAAGTCTGATCACCCAGACCATGAATTCTGTGATAGAATAGATATAAAAGGAGGAAATGTGGCGGGAGAAAATCTCAAAAATTCAGTGAATGGAACTAAAAATGCGGCTCCGAATAAGTCGAATATGATAAGGAGTGCGCTTTTTTCTTTGATATTGATATGTCTTACAGCAATGTTGATTGTGAACTGGACAACTAAAGGTCCAGTAAAAGTAGAAGTGCCGATTTCTGAGGTGATTACTAGAGCGAACGACCCGAATGGTGATATTTCTAAGATTACAGTAACTGGCGATACTCTTGATATTACCTTGAAGGGCAAAGATCAACCGACGGAGACTTCTAGAAAAGACGGCTCGGGGACTTTGTATGATCAAGGCTTGATTAATCATTGTGAGAATTTGAAGGACGAAGAACTTAAAAAATGCAACGAGACTTATCCAAAAATCGAATATAAGGAAGATGTAAATACTTGGGGGATTGTGCTAGACGTGGGGCTTACAGTGCTTCCAATTATTGCGATTGTGATTTTCTTCTCGTGGATGATGAAACAGGCGACGGCGGCAAATAGCCAATCGATGAGCTTTGGTAAATCTAGAGCAAAAGTTTATGGTCCGGATAAAAAGAAGGTGACTTTTAAAGACGTAGCGGGGAATGAGGCGGCCAAACAAGATTTGACAGAAATTGTGGATTTTCTCAAAAATCCAAAGAAATATGAAAAATTGGGTGCAAAGATTCCGCGTGGGGTGCTTCTGGCTGGCGACCCTGGTACTGGTAAAACTTTGATGGCTAGGGCAGTGGCTGGCGAAGCGGATGTGCCATTTTTCTCGATCTCTGGTTCGGAATTTGCGGAAATGTTTGTGGGTGTGGGTGCATCGAGAGTGCGAGATTTATTTTCTAAGGCCAAGAAAAATGCACCGTCTATTATCTTTATTGATGAGATTGATGCAGTAGCACACAAACGTGATGCTAGAGGTGGGGCTGGGCGTGAGGATGAACAGACGCTTAATCAAATTTTGGTAGAGATGGATGGGTTTGATAATGATTCTGGTGTGATTGTGATGGCGGCAACGAACCGGGTGGATATGCTTGATAAGGCTTTGCTTCGTCCGGGGCGGTTTGACCGACACGTGAATGTAACTTTGCCGGAGAGAAAAGACCGTTTGGAAATTTTGAAAGTTCATTTTAAGGGTAAGCCAGTAGAAGCGGATGTAGATCTTGAGGCTCTTGCCAAAAAGACAGCGGGCTCTTCTGGTGCGGACCTTGCTAATATCGCTAATGAAGCGGCGATTACGGCAGCACGTGAAGGGCATAAAGCAATTGCGAATAGCGATGTAGTAGAAGCGTTTGAGCGGGTAGCAATTGGTCCGGAAAGAAAATCCAAAGTAATGAACGAAAAAGAACGTAAAATTACAGCTTACCATGAGGCTGGGCATGCGATTGTGGGGCACGTACTTCCGGATTCTGATCCGGTGCATAAAGTGACGATTATTCCGCGTGGACAAACTGGTGGGGTGACTTGGTTCCTGCCTCCAGAAGATAGAAGTTACAAGAATATTTATGAGCTCAAAGATATTTTGGCGCGAGCGATGGGCGGTAGAGTAGCTGAGAAATTGATTTTTGGTACAGATGCGATTACAACTGGCGCCTCTTCGGATCTTAGAAATGTAGCGGAGCTAGCAAAATCCATGATCGTAGAAGAGGGAATGGGATCGTCTACTCGCAACTTAGTATTTCCGAGTGAGGATACGGGATATTATACGATTTCTACAGGTAAGCCGTATTCGGAAAAGACTGCGGAGCTTATTGATGCAGAAATCAAAAAACTGTCTGATGAGGCGGCAGTGCGGGCGGAAGCAGTACTCAAACTTAATAAGAAAATATTGGACGATTTGGCGGCGGAGCTTCTCAAACATGAGACTTTGGAAGAGGCGGAACTTGAGCCAATTTTGAAAGGCGCTAAGTTGCCGGTATCAGCTAAATTATATAAATAAGTTAGTGGACTTTTCTTTGGAAAAGAAAAGTCCAGAAAAAGAAACCAGTAAGATTTTTGAAATGAAAGCGAATTCCATTTCAAAAATTGATTAAAAGAAAGGGAAAAGAATGGAACTTTTATTAAATTATTTTAAGCCAGAGAAATACGTATTAGATATTAATATAGATAAATATAAAAAAACAATCGGTGGGGTGGTGAAAGTTTCTGGTGAGGTGGCTAGTGAAACGGTAAAGTTCCATGCGGTGAGACTTGAGGTATCCAAAGTTTTGGTGGATGAAAAGCCAGTAAAATTTGAAGCAGATGGAGAAGTTTTGACGGTCTTTGACGTGGAGCTAGGAAAGCATGAAATCAAAATTTCCTACAATGGAAAGTTAAATGAAAATATGCAGGGGGCGTATCTTTCTACCTATAAATACAAGGGTAAGATCGAAACGATTGTGGCGACGCAGTTTGAAAGTCATTATGCAAGAGAGGCTTTTGTTTGTATTGATGAGCCGGCAGCAAAAGCGGTGTTTGAGTTGTCGTTAACCGTGCCGGAAGGATCGGAAGATTTGATTTTGGCAAATATGGATGCAAAAAGTGTTGTAAAAAATACAACAGTTTTTGAACCGACGCCAAGAATGAGTACGTATCTGCTAGCGTGGGTGATTGGGCGATTCCATGGCAAGAGCATAACTAATAAACACGGAGTAAAAATTACTACCTATGCGGCTTTGAATCAAAGTGTGGATGCGGTGGATTTTGCAAATAAGGTAGCAGCTAAATCTTTGGAATTCTATGATGATAATTTTGGCTCTTTGTATCCTTTGAAGAAATTAGACCAAGTGGCACTACCGGATTTTGAAGCGGGTGCAATGGAAAACTGGGGGCTGGTGACCTATCGGGAGTCGATGCTACTTACGACCAAGGCAGCGACACTTTCAACTTACAAATCTGTGGCGTTGACGGTGGCGCACGAACTTTCGCATCAATGGTTTGGGGATCTTGTGACGATGAAGTGGTGGGACGATTTGTGGCTTAATGAATCGTTTGCCTCGGTGATGGAATATTATGCGGTGGATCATATCCACCCTGAATATAAAATTTGGGAGGGATTCTTTACGGGAGACTGTCTAGCGGCGCTTAGACGTGACTCACTTGATGGCGTGCAATCGGTGCATCAAGATGTGTCAGATCCGGAGGAGATTGCAACTTTGTTTGATCCGGCGATTGTGTACGCTAAGGGCGCGAGACTGATGTTGATGGTGATTAGATTGATGGGTTGGGAGAATTTTTGCAAAGGCGTTTCGGATTATTTTGAGAAATACAAATATCAAAATACCGTGGGGGATAATTTGTGGGAATGTTTGTCTAAATATGCGGATTTTGATGCGGGTAAATTGATGCATGCATTTATTGATCAACCTGGATATCCAGTGATTACGGATGGAAAGCAAAAAAGATTTTTGCTTAGCGGTGAGATGCCGGAGCTTAGTTGGCCGCTTCCAGAAATTCGTGAAGATATGAGTGGGCATTATATTTTGAATTTGTCTGATGAGGAATTTGAAAAGAGACTTTCAAATTTTGATGCTTTGAGTTTGGAAGAAAAATTGAGGCTTCTGATTGATCGGGATTTGGTGTCAAAAACTCCGCTAGCTTCGTCGGCGTCTTTGATTCCTTTAATTTTTAAGTTTCGCGAAGAAGAATCGGCGGCGGTGTGGAGTATAGTTTTGACTATCGTGTCGGGACTGAAAATTTTCTTTGAATACGGGTCTAAGGAAGAGAAAAAATATAAAGAATTTGTAAAGGAGCTAGTAAAACCAGGACTAAAGAAGGTTGGACTAGTAACTAGAAAAGGTGATGATGAAAATATTTTGAGGCTTCGCTCGATTCTTCTAGCGCTAGACTTTTATGCGGAAAATGAAGAGAATTTGCAAAAGTTAGCTAATATGTATTCTAAAGATTATGGCAAATTGGATACAGAAATTCGGGCGGATATTTTGGATGCTAAATTGTATTTGGAGCCGGGACATTTGGATGAATATATAGAAGCTTACGAGGCGGAGGCGGATCCAGATATTAAATTTGATTTGCTTCTTGCGATGACTTTGATGCGAGATGTTGATGGACTTCATAAAGTAATGAAACTTTTGAATGAGCCTGAGATAGTGAAGCCGCAAGACCAGTTCCATCTGTATTTGTATCTATACAGGAATCCACGAATAAAAGAGGAAGTGTTTGAATGGCTAACTAAGAATTGGGATTATGTTAAGAAGATTTCTGGAGATAAATCTTTGGATAATTATCCTAGGTATATGGCTGCTAGCATCAGAACGGGTAAAGAATTCGATGAGTATTTGAAATTCTTTGAGCCACTATCTGAGATGCCGGCGCTAGCTCGAGCGGTAGAGATGGGGAAAAATGAGATTGAGGCGCGGTTAGAATTGATCGAGTCCGATCGAGACAAAGTGTACAGTGAGCTTGAAAACAATTTTTAAATAAAAATGGTGCTCGCTAAGAGACTTGAACTCTTACAGTGTTGCCACCACTAGCACCTGAAGCTAGCGCGTCTACCAATTCCGCCAAGCGAGCACGCGTACTATATAATATATAGTATAACATATTTTGCAAGATTAAATAAGAGGTGATATAATCGTAGATATGATAGAGCTAAATTTTAGCCCAAAAGTTGATGAGGCTAAGCTAAAAGAGATCTTGGGGGAAATTAAAAGTGATGAAATGGCAGGTTGGGTGGAACTTCCGTTTAAACCAAAATTAGATGAGATAGTCAAGATAAAAGAAGCGGCGGAGAAGATTAATAAAGAATCTGAAATAGTGGTGTGTATTGGGATTGGTGGATCTTATCTCGGACATCGGGCGATTATTGAGGCTTTGAGACCGATTGGTGGGCCGGAGTTTGTGTATGCTGGTAATTCATTATCTAAAAGAGAATTGGATTATGCGCTTAAAAAAGTGGGTGATGGAGATTTTTCGGTAATTGTGATTTCTAAATCTGGTACTACTCTCGAGCCAGCAAAGGCTTTTGAAGCGTTTAAGAAGAAACTAGCGGATAGATATGGTGTAGTGGGGGCAATCAAGAGAATTTACGCAATTACTGACGCTCACAAAGGCGCTCTTTATGATGAGGCAAAACGAGATAATTACACTAGATTCGTGATTCCAGATAATGTGGGGGGTAGATATTCGGTACTTTCTCCGGTGGGTTTGCTTCCGATGGCGGTAGCAGGTGTAGATATTGATAGTTTGCTAATGGGGGCGGAGACGGTGGCAAAAGAATTCGAAGACAAAGAAGATGAAGAGAAGAAAGAAAGCGAAGAGAAGAAAGAGGATGAACTAGGGGATACTAAAAAGCCAGCAGAGACTAAACCAGTTCCGGCGGCAGCAAAGTATGCTTTTATGCGGCAACTTCTATATTCCAAAGGTTTTGATACGGAAGTGTTTGCGAGCTTTGAACCTGCTACAATGTATTTTAATGAATGGCTGAAGCAATTATTTGGTGAAAGTGAAGGAAAAAATAAACAAGGAATTTTTCCGGCTTCAGTGATATATTCTACAGATCTTCATTCGATGGGACAGTTTATGCAAGATGGACGAAGAAATTTGTACGAAACAATTATCGATTATCCGACGGACGATTTGAATGCAAAAGTTGTGGAAGCGGTACGAATTGCACATACGGCAGGGAGGATCCCGGTTCTTAATATTAAGGTACCGACTTATGATGCAAAAGGATTTGGAGAATTGATATATTTCTTTGAGATGGCTTGTGCGATATCAGCCAAAATAGCTGGAGTAAATCCGTTCGATCAACCTGGAGTAGAAGAATACAAAAACGAACTACATAAATTAATGGAGAAAAAATAAATGAAAAAACGGGTGGTCTTGGCATTTGGTGGAAATGCTTTACAAAAAAATGGCGAAGTAACGGCGGAAGCGCAGAAAAAAATTGCAAATGAAGTGGGGGAAGCGATTTACGAACTTTCTTCTGAATATGGAATTGTAATTGCGCATGGGAATGGCCCGCAGGTTGGGAATATATTAATTCATGAGGAGGGAGCAGCGAGCGAAAAGGCGCCAGCGATGCCGCTTGAGACTGCGGTGGCGATGAGTCAGGGGCAGATTGGATATTGGTTGACGCAAGCAATCAATAATGCGTTTATTAAGAATGGTAAACAAGCAAAGGTGGCATCGGTGGTGAGTCAGGTAGTGGTGGATAAAAACGACCCGGCTTTTGATGATCCGTCTAAACCGATTGGGCAATTCTATGATGAAGAAACTGCGCGCAAATTAGCGAAAGAGAAAGGTTGGACCGTAAAAGAGGATGCTGGACGTGGGTGGCGGAGAGTGGTGCCGAGTCCTCGTCCGATTGATATTGTAGAAAAGAAGACAATTATAGAACTAGTCGAAGACGGAATAATCGTGATTGCGGCTGGTGGTGGTGGAATTCCGGTTTACCGGACGAAAGTTTTGAAGCGGATTAAGGGTGTAGACGCAGTGATTGATAAAGATTTTGCCGGGGAGAAGTTGGCGGAACTTGTAAAGGCGAATATATTCGTTTCGGTGACGGCAGTACCTAATGCATGTATTAAATTTGGTACACCGGAGCAAGAAGCAATTGGGAGAATTTCTGCAAAAGAGATGGAAAAATATTTGCCAGAGTTTAAGGCTGGTTCGATGCTTCCTAAAGTACAAGCGGCGATGATGTTTGCTGAAAAAGGCGGTACCGGTATTATTACTGACATCGAGCATCTCAAGGAAGCGCTTAAAGGTAAAGCAGGTACTATTATTACAAAATGATTTTGGTATTTTTATGATGCTTATGTTATAATAAAAGCATGGATGGGTATACATTGACACACAAAATACCAACAAAGAAAGATTTTATCGATACGGCAGATTTTGATCAGTCGGAAATTCTAGACATCATTAATACTTCTAGAATTGTACGAGAATTTATTAAGAGCGGTGGGTATCTAAATTCGCTATTTCACAAAAATCTCGCGATGCTATTTGAACAAAAATCGACTAGAACGAGAGTGTCTTTTGAAGTAGCAATGGAGCAGCTCGGTGGACATGCATTAAATCTTGCTCCTGGAGCGATTCAGCTGGGTGCACATGAAACAATCGAAGATACCGCACAAGTACTTGGACGAATGTGTGATATGGTAATGAGCCGAGTAGATAAGCATGAATCAATTGAAGCACTCGCAAAATATTCTAAGGCCCCAGTGATTAACGGGATGAGTGATCGCGTGCATCCAACACAGGGTATTGGCGATATGATTACGATTTTTGATCATTGGCCAGAAGGAAAAGTGGCCGGTCAGGTTAAGGTGGTTTTTGCAGGTGACGCAACGCAAGTCTGTAATACTTTGTGTGAAATGACTACCAAAATGGGAATGAACTTTGTGCACTACGGGCCAGCTAACCATAAAATTACTGATGAATGGTTGGAAATTGGACGAAAAAACAACGAGAAATATGGTGGTACTTGTATTTGGAGTGATGATGTTAAAAGTATTGAAGGCGCTGATTTTATTTATACAGACGTTTGGTATGGGCTTTATGATAAAGAGACACCAAAAGAAGTTTATATGAAAGATTTTTATCCAAAATATCAAGTAAATGACGAAATGATGCAGGCGACTGGAAATCCAAATTGTAAATTTATGCATTGTCTTCCTGCAAATAGAAACGAAGAGGTGACTGATTCGGTTCTAGACGGTCCGAATTCGGTAGCGTGGGATGAAGCAGAAAATCGTCTAACGGCGCAGAGGGGACTCGTGCTGTATTTCGGTAGAGTAGCACAAGCTACACTGGATTATATAAAACAACAAAAGGAGGCTAAATGATGCCAAAAAAGAAATATAAATTTAGGCTGTTTTCGGCGGTGCTCGCAACAGTCTGTATTATTCTCGTGGGCGATGCAGTAGCACCTACCGCCGCCATCGGGAACCAAATGTATCTCTGGTGGGCAATTATGCTCATCGGGTTTTTCGTACCGTATGCTCTTATCTCGGCAGAGCTGGGTACACAATATCCGTCCGAGGGTGGTATGTATACCTGGATCAAGAAGGCTTTCGGCAAAAAATGGGCCGCTAGAGTCGCTTGGTTTTATTGGGTAAATTTCCCACTATGGGTCGCCTCTCTTGCTGATCTCATCACTACGATGATTATGCAAATGTTTGGGATCGAGATGGAAATGTGGATGGTACTTTCTATCCAGCTATTCTATATTGCACTCGTATCTGTTCTTGGTATGCTTCGGATTTCTCAGTCTGACTGGGTATCGAATATCGGGGCTGTAATCAAGATGATTCTTCTTGGTGCAATTGGTTGCTTGGGTCTTTACGTGCTATTTACTAAAGGCACAGCAAATCCAGTGGAAGGTTGGCAAGATTTTGTGCCGTTAGCTTCAGCTGATGGAGGAATCGATTGGGCTGGTCTTGGTTTTGTGTCACTTATTATCTTTAACATGCTCGGCTTTGAAGTGGTCGGTACGTTCTATGATGATATGGACAAACCAAAGAAGCAAATTCCAAAAGCAATCGTGCTCGGTGGTATCTTGATTGCAATTTTCTACATCTTCCCATCATTTGGTATGGGTGTAGGCACTCCATTTTCTGAAATTGAAACTAATACTGGTTTCCTAGATTCCTACAATGTGCTTATGGCTAATGCAGGAATTGGCGAAGCTGCCATTCAAGCCATTACTATTGTAGTGGGCGGGCTCTTTATATTGACACTTATTTCTAACATTTCTTCCTGGACATTTGGTGTGTACTCTGTGACGGCATATGCTGCAGAAGATGGTGCATTTCCAAAGTCTTGGGCAAAAAGAAATAAAGATGGCGCACCTTATGTAGTAAGTATTTGGACTGGCATTATCTCGGCAATTTTGTCGGTAGCTGGTATCTTTATTACTTATGTATTACCAGAAATGGGTGTAGACGAAGAACTCCTTGTGAACTTCTCAAATATGTTCTGGGCATTCTTCTCGCTCTCCTTAGTATGTCTACTCTTTTCTTACATCCCAATGTTTGCAGCGTTTATCAAACTCCACAAGCAAGGTCCACAAGTAAAGAATGGTTACTGGGTAAAAGTAGGGCCGGTGCTCCGATGGTTGATGGGGCTCGTGCCACTTCTACTTCTCTTTGTAGCATTATTCTTTACACTTGTGCCTGTGCCAGACGATTTAGCTCTTACATGGGAAACTAATAATGTGTTGATTATTTCTACAGCTGCATGTATCGTGGTGGGCGAGCTTATGGTGCTTAATATGGCGCGAAAAGATCATAAAAAGAAGACTGTAAAGAAAATTGCAAGAAAAAGTAAAAGATAAAAAAGACAAAAAGTAGCAAGAGAGATTCTTGCTACTTTTTAAACAGAAAGGATTCTAGTATGAAATTAAATTCTACACCAAAAAAAGATGGATTTTATATGCCGTCGGAGTTGGCGCCTCATAAATGCACGTATCTTTTGTGGCCAGAAAGGCCGGATAACTGGAGGCTAGGAGCAAAGCCGGCGCAGAAAGCGTTTAGGCAAGTGGTAGAAACGATTGCGAAATATGAGCCGGTGGTTTTGTGTGTAAATCAATCACAATATTTGCATGTACTTGGTATGAATATGAAGAATGTATATGTAGTAGAAATGTCTAATAATGATTCTTGGATTCGTGATTCTGGTGCAACAATGGTGGTTAATGATAAGGGTGAAATGCGGGCGGTAGACTGGGGATTTAATGCGTATGGTGGAATGCTTGATGGGATTTATTATCCGTGGGATTTCGATGATTATGTGGGCGCAAAGATGGCAAATATCGAGAAAGTAGATAGGTATGTGCCGGATGATTTTATTTTGGAAGGTGGCGCGATTCATACGGATGGTGAAGGTACTTTGATTGTAACTGAAGAAACTATGCTTTCTCCCGATCGTAACCCAGAAATGACAAAAGAGCAAATTGAAGAAAAATTGATGGAATATACTGGTTGTGAAAAAGTTTTGTGGTTGCCGTATGGTGTATACATGGATGAAGATACTGAGGGGCATGTAGATAATGTTTGCCAGTTTGTGGCACCAGGAAAAGTGGTTTTGGCCTGGGAAGACAATCCAGATGATCCACAGCATGAGCGCTCGGTTAAGGATTTGGAATATTTGGAATCGGTAACAGATGCTAAAGGTAGAAAAATAGAAGTAGTAAAGATTCACGTGCCAAATGTGATTACATTTACAAAAGAGGAAGCGGAAGGGATTGACCAAGTAGAAGGGACTTATCCACGGAACGAAGGTGATAGGCTTCCAGCGTCATATATTAATTACTATAATTGTAATGGTGCAATTATTTTGCCGATTTTTAACGATCCTCATGACGTAGACGCAATACAAACTTTGTCTAATATATTCCCGGAGCGTAAAATCGAACCGATTTATGCGCGTGAAATTTTGCTAGGTGGTGGGAATATTCATTGTATCACGCAGCAAGTGCCAAAGATTTGATGTTGCATTGTTTGACTAGCTGATATATAATATAGTTATGGTTAATAGAAAGGTTGTTGGGTGGGGGATATTGGGGGCAATATTAATATTAACTGCTACTATTGCAAAGCTGACGATAGATAGCAACTTAATCGCAGAAGGGGAGGAGGAAGACGATAGTTGGATAAACATCGCAGATTTGCCGCCGCAGTTTGTAGATGGATATCTAGAAAATTATACAAAAATGCGGGAACACGATAGTCCCGAAAACATTTTGCTAGTAACTAGTAAGACTAAACCAGAAACTTATGATGCGGTAGAGGTAGTGGAAGCGCCAAATTATTTGTATTTATTGCAATATAATTCCAATGAAGAAAGAGACGCCGCTTTTAACAAAATGAAGGCGGATGGTGTAGCGGTAGAAAGAAACCAGGTTCAGGAAGTAATGGGTTCTCCGCTTTCTTGGGGTTATGAAAAAATGGGATTTGGGAATGTAATTTCTGAAATCAAGAATCGCAATAAATCTGATGCAGTAACGGTAGCTGTGATTGATACGGGAATGGATGTAAATGCGTTTAATAAATATTTCTCGAATAGAAAACTTTTGACTTATTGTGTGGTGGAATGTAATAACGGAATGGATGATCGGCATACTTACCAACATGGTACGCATGTGGGTGGGACCGTGGTGGAGTCTACTTATGATAACGTGCAGCTAATGGCAATTAAAGTTACGAATAATAGTAATGGTCTGATGTTTACTAGTGATGTTGTAGCGGGCATAAACTATGCTGTAAGTCATGGAGCAGATGTGATAAACATGAGTTTGGGGGGAGTATCTGGCGGTGAGGATGTGATGGCTATTTCGGATTTGGTGGCTGAAAAAAATGCGTTGGATGCAGCGGAACAAAAGGGGATTATTAATGTAGCTTCGGCTGGAAATTATAATACGAATGAATTATATTATCCGGCTAGCTTTGATTCAGTGATTTCTGTAGCGGCGGTGGATTCAAATTTGGAAAGATGGGTTAGTAGCAGTACCAATGGCTCTAATTATGGGGAGAAAATTGATTTTGCCGCTCCTGGTGTAAGTGTGCGGGGCATCAATGGATATAAAATGACTGGTACTTCTATGGCGTCACCGCATATAGCTGCTGCCGTAGCGAATTTGAAGAGTTTAAATAAAATCGTAGGACACGATAGTGCAGTGGCTACGCTAAAAGCGATTGCAACTGACCTTGGCGATAGCGGTTGGGATCAATATTATGGATATGGTTTTGTGAATTTCTCTAATGCGGAATTTTGTAATTCATCGGTTACCTGTGATATGTTTGGAATCATGAAGACAGATTATACGGTAGACAATAGAACAAATGGAATAGCGTCGTATTCACTGGATGGAAAAATCATGACAGTGACTTCTAAAAAGCCAACGATGGTGATAAGTGCTACAACTAGTGGGTATGATAGAATTGTCGCAATAGCCACGGATAGTCCAGATGTTTATAAGTTTGACCTTTCGACTAGCAATGGTGTGAATTTGATATTGGTATTAGTTGGGGATGTCACTATGAATGGGAAAGTTAATTCGCTAGATTCGGCGACAATCAACTATTCGTTATTATCAAAAAATGACAAGAACTATCGTGAACTAGATGATTTGCAAAAAATGGCTGCAGATGTAACTTCCAATAATAGGATAAATTCTTTGGATTCGGCGACGATTAACTATTCGCTATTAGCGAAAAGCAATAAGAATCATCGTGAAATGAAGTGGTAAGTTTTTTAAACTAGACATTTTAAAAAAAGTTTGCTATAATCATAAGCATAATAGGTTATACGTAAAAAGGTAAAGGAGTCTCCACATGACAAGAAAAACTATTTTTACCAGAATTGCGGCTATAGGAACGGCGGCGGTGATGGTATTTGCACTTGCTTTGACAGTTTTGCCGAAAGTATTCGCAACACAAGAATATCTAAAGATTAGCGCTAGTACGCTGACGGTAAGTGATTCTACTCAGACCGCTACAGTGAAAATTTTAGCTGGCATGGATGAGGCGGTATGGACGCTTCAGGGTGCTTTTGCTACTACAGAAACTAATGATACCAATAAGTATTTTACACTTGATTCATTGGATTATGATGAAGCTTTGGCTAGTAGCGTAACGAATAACAACAATGATGGTGATGGTGCGTTTTTGTATCAGAATAATAGCATTGGAATTGATTTTGAAGCTGACAAAGAAATTTGGGTAGCTAATTATACGGTAGCAGCAAACACGCCGGCTGGTGTTTATGATTTGCCAATAGAGATTGAAGTGGGATCTTTTGGACCTGAGACTTATCTTGAGGGAGAAACTCTCGTTGCTCAAGTAACGATCACCGATAAGGAAGCGCAAGAGATGGGCTTTTCTGAAGATGAAGTGGCGAAAGTTTATGGTGATGGTGTCTTTACCAATGAACTAGTTAGGACTTCTGGTGACGGGGCTATTAGCTACTCTTCTTCGAATGATGAAATTGCTGAAGTAGACGAGAATGGTGAAGTAACTATTCATAAACCGGGTCGGACTATGATTACAGCAACCGCTGCAGAGACTGCCACTTATGCGGAGACTGCGGCTTCTTATGTACTTAATGTTGATAAGAAATCAGTAAGTATTGAAACTTTGACGATTGAAAATAAGGAATATGATGGTACTACCGAGGCTGAGGTTGATGAAGTTGAACTTGATGTAGAAGTTGCAGACCGGGAAGGAAATTTTAGTGGCGATGTTCTCTTATCCTATAATGATGAGGATTGTGGCTATAAAGTGAACGCAAACTTTGAAGATGCTAATGCTGGTGAGAATAAGAATGTTTCGGCGGAATTGGAGCTACTTGGTGATGCTTCGGACTACTTTGAAGTAAGTGGGGATCCTGCTGTGGCTAGTGCGACAATTGCTCCGTTTGATATTGAGGGGGTGGAAATTACCGCGCTTCAAGAACAATTTGTGTACACTGGTGCAACGATTAACCCTACCGTAAGGATAAAAGCTGAACTCGGGACTGATAGGTATGTATATTTAACTGAGAACGATTACGATGTGACTTATCCGGATGATATGATTTCGGCTGGTGATAAAACACTTGAGTTTGCTGGAAAAGGTAACTATACTGGAACTGAAGATTTTGATTATACAGTAGACCTATACACGATTGAATCGGGCAATGTTTCCTTGGAATATCCTACTGTAGTATTTGACAATACTGCAAAAACTCCTGGAGTGACGGTAAAGATTGGTGACTTTGAAGTAAGTTCTGACGAATATGATGTAGAATATAGTAATAATATCGGAATCGGTACGGCTACTGTAACGGTGACTGCAAAAGATGATATGAATATCGACGGCAGCGCCACGAAGACGTTTGAAATTACCGATAAGCGAATTTTGGAAATCAGCGGTATTTCTAGCCAGGCTGTGGCATATACTGGTCAGCCAGTGGTACTTTCTGGTAGTCTAAGTGTAGGGGCGAATACTGATGAAATCACTGTAGATGATATTATAACTGCTTGGTTTGAATCGGATGGCAAAACTCCAACTGAACGTCCTACTGAAGTAGGCTCGTACGTGGTAACTTACTATTATAATGGTGATAATTATATTGGTAATTTGACTGTAGCATTTGAAATCACAAAGGCGACTTCTCCGATGCCGGCTGAGATGACTGCTGGACTAAAGGGCGAAGTGGGCTACGACCTGTGGTCAATTGAATACGATTGGTCGGATGGTTTCGATTGGGCAGATGATGCTGGCTTAATACTCTTAGGAGACAATACTTATCCTGCGACTTATACTTATGAAGATGATACAGAGCACTATACTACTTTGGAGCTGAGCGTACCGGTAAAAGGCACAGTTTACATTGATATCTATACTTATGTAGATGATGATGAGACTGGTTCGGTAGTGGCTCCAGAAGAAGCAGAATACGGTGATTCAATAACCTTTGAATTCTTGCCAAAGACAGGTTATGAAATTAAGAGGGTACTTCTAAACAGAATAAACGTAACGAATTCGGTAGTGAATAATAAGTTAACAATTACTGCCGGTACTACTGATATAGAGCTTGAAGTTGAATATAGAAGAGTATATAACGTGATTGAAGGTGATAATAATGGATTTGTAGTAAATAACGATGAAGTAACTTTCCGTATGGATGCCGATTATGAGTTATTCGAGAACGGTGGTAAGGTATATCTAGATGGTGTGTTGGTAGATCCTAGCAACTATGTCTCTAAACCAGGTAGTACGATTATTACCTTTACGAATACCTTCTTGAACTCTTTGAACGATGGCAATCATGAACTAATTGTAGCGTTTAATAATGGTGGTATAGCAAGAGCAAACTTTGCTTTGAGCGGTACTCGTCACAGCGCTAATCCAGTAAAGACTCCAGATACCGGTTTCTTTAGCGGCGAGTTTGCGGGTGCGAGAGTAGCTGGTATCACTGCTGTATCATTCTTGGCAATTGCAGGTGTAATGATGGTATTTTATAGAAAAAGATTTGCTGGTAAAAAGGTAGATTTTGATAAGGAATAATCAGTAACTTATCCATAAAACTAGCCTCTTGAAATAGGAGGCTAGTTTTGATATAATGTGCTTATGGATAGACTGCAGTATGATGGGCCTGTGGTGCTCGCAATATTAGATGGTGTAGGATTGGCTCCTGATGGACCGGGGAATGCGGTAAGTAGGGCAAAGACTCCGTTTCTTGGAAAGGCGGCAAAAGAATATTTGCATATTGCACTTAATGCGTCTGGTGAAGCAGTTGGATTAACGCATGAACAAATGGGGAATTCGGAAGTTGGTCACGCTACGATGGGTTCTGGGCAAATTGCTAAATCTGGGATTTCTTTGATTAATGCAGCTTTTGATAGTGGTGAAATATTTAACTCTGAAGCTTGGCGAATGGCTGTGACTAAGGCACTGAATGGTGGAACGTTGCATTTTGGTGGGATTTTTTCGGATGGTGGAGTGCATAGTCATATGGTGCATCTAGAACAAATGATTTCTAGAGCTTATAATGAAGGTGTTAGAAGAATACGCGTGCATGCAGTTTTTGACGGAAGGGATGTAGGGCCATTTACTTCAAAAGTTTACATTCAGAGATTTGAAAATTTTGCTAGAAAATTTAATGATGCGGATATAAAAATCGCTTCTGGTGGTGGAAGAATGGTTTGCGTATCGGATAGGTATGAGAACGACTGGGGGATGGTGAAAAAAGGTTTTGACATGATGGTCAAAGGAGAAGCGGATTATTATTTCCGGACTCCGGAGGAGGCTTTGCAAATTCTTCGTCGAATAAATCCAGAAGTGCAAGATCAGTACTTGCCGCCATTTGTAATCGTAGACGACATGGATAAACCGATAGGATTAGTAGAAAAGGGTGATGCGTTTATCTACTTTGATTTTAGAGCGGATCGGGCGATTGAAATAGCGCAAGCGTTTACTTATTGGGATTTCCCGTATTTTGATCGAGGAGATTATCAGCCTTCTGATGTATATTTTGTGGGTATGACGGAATACAATTCGGATACACATGTACCAGAACACAGGTTGGTGCAGCCAGCTAAAGTGCTTGGAACTTTGAATAAATTCTTGGAAGCCAGGGGAGTGTCTCAGCTTGCGGTTTCGGAAACGGTGAAATTTGGCCACGTGACGTATTATTTTAATGGTAGTAGTTATGAGAAGGCTAAAGGGGAAGAATTTATTGAGATTAATTCTGATACAGAGCCATTTGAAACAAGACCATGGATGAAAACTGCTGAAATTACGGATACCGTAATAGAAAATATGCCAAAATATAAATTTATTCGCTTGAACTTTCCTGGTGGTGATATGGTGGGGCACACTGCTGACATAGAAGCAACAATTTTTGCGATGGAAGCAATTGATTTGGCGCTGAGGCGACTTGCTAATGAGGTGGATAAACTTGGTGGAGTAATGGTAATAGTGGCAGATCATGGCAATGCTGAAGAGTTGCTAGATGCTGACGGTAATCCTAAAACTGCACATACTACCAATCAGGTGCCGTGTATTATATATGATAATACCGATAATCGTGGTAGGTATCGAAAATCTGGAATACTTGACCCTGGTCTTTCTAATCTAGCAGCTACGATTGCAGTGTTGGCTGGATATGGAGATTATCCATCTTCTTGGGGTGAATCTTTGATTGAAGTGATATAATATAAGTATGAGCGATTTTGGTACTAAGTTTAGGAGGCTTAGGTATAAGATTCGGCATGAGTATTTCACGATCGAAAACGTGATTTTGGTGATTGCAATCGTGATGTGTCTCAACTGGACATATCGTTCGATTGAGGCAATGTCTAGAAATTCTGAGCTTTCGGAAAAATTAAATGCCACTGGTAAAGCTTTGGAATTGAAAAAAGTGGAGATAGAGACAGCGGAGCTAGAAAATGCTTATTATGAAACTGACGAATACAAAGAGCTTTCGGCGAGGAAATTTGCTGGTAAACAACTTGAGGGGGAGAATATGGTGTATATGCCGGAAAATACGGAAGCGGCACGAAATAAACACGCTAACGAGGTCGCAAAAATAGAAGAAGAGAAGAAAAAAGAATATTCAAATTTTGAAAAATGGATGGCGTATTTGTGGCCATAGAGGTTTTGGTGATATAATATATATATGGATAAAATGGGTGGCAAGATAAAGCTTAAAGAGCTGAAGTCTCGATTGAGGCTGAGGTTGGAAAAGTTTAGGCATTTTAAGTTGAAGACATGGATGCTTTTGATTCTTCTTGCGGTGCTACTTTTTGCTGATGCGACGCTGCTTAGACACAATCATATCGAAATGTCTGAGCTAAGGAGTGCGGTGCTTTCGGCAGATGAAGCAGATGATGATGCGGCGATTGCGGAGGGCTTAGCAAAATTAAAAGAATTTGTGTTTTCGAATATTGTAGTAAATGCAGTGGAAGAAAATGGTGAACAGAAAATAACATTTGGAACGGGGTCATTTTATCTTGAACGTCAATATTTAAGAGCGGCGCAGGCGGCGCTTGCGGATGCGGAAGCGAAGCTTTCGGGTGACGCTAATCCGAATGGGAATATTTATGGAATGGCAGGTGATACTTGCAAAGCATTAGCGCTTCAGAATGGATGGACTTGGGATAATGCAAATTTTATTAATTGCATGGTGACGGAAATTAATAAATATCCTGCGGCAGCAGATATACAAGATACGATTATCGCGGCACTTCCTTCGACGGAGCTATTTCGGCATAACTATGCTTCGCCGGTATGGACGCCTTCTTTAGCGGGATGGTGTATATTGATAACGTTTGTGGTAATTATTGTAATTTTTATTCGATTTTTGATTTGGGTTGTGCTTAGATTATCCCTGTTATTTGTGTAAAAATAGTGAAAATTTGATGAAAAATAGTAAAAACCTCTTGACTTCTTTTGTCTCTAGATATAAGATAAGAATATAAAATAACTTAAGGAGGAAGCTAGAATGGCTTACGAACATACCAACGGTAAAGGTGTGAAATACTATCTACATAAATCAGAAGTTACTCTTCGCGGTGGCAAACAACAAACAATCTATTTCTTCACTAAGGATGCAAATGGTGGCAAAGGTACTCCTTGTGACCTTCCTGCTGATCGTATGGTTTGCGAGAATCCACGCAATGGGTTCCTTACTCTCAAGAAGAAATAATTAAATTTCGTGCAAAAATCGCACATCTCACTGTTTTTCGCTCCTCGCTCTATGTATAATAGTGCGTCGGAGCGAGAAAACAGCAATCTGTGCGATTTTTGTTATGAAATTTGTGGTATAATGAGGTAGATAACTATTCGGGGTATAGCTCAGTTGGTTAGAGCATGCGTCTTATACACGCAGTGTCCTTGGTTCGAATCCAAGTACCCCGACCACCGTAGGAACCGAATAAAAATCTCAAATTTATTTGAGATTTTTTGAGGTGACGCCCGGTGGTCTTTTTTTGCGAAGCAAAAAAATAGACCATATGATATAATATAGGTATGGATAAGCGTAAGGGTTTCACGTTGATTGAGGTAACGCTTTTTTTGGCAGTGACGGCAGCGCTTTTTATTGGAATTGCATTAGGAATGAATAATGCGATCTATCAGCAGAGGCGCAATGATTCGGTGCAGAATTTTTTGGAGTTTATGCGGAGTATTTATTCTAAGGTGTCGAATCCACAAGGTCAGGGCGCTGGAAATAGCGAACAAGCGATTTATGGAAAGATGGTGGTGTTTGGTGAGAACAAAGATTTACAAGGAGAAAAAATTGACTATTCTGAAGGCAGTGCAACGCCGGTCTTTGTGTATGATTTGATAGGGAAGGCAGAAACTAAATCTAGTGAGGGCGGTGTAATCAAGTCACTAAAGGAACAGGGGGTGAGTCCGTTTATCTTTCGATACGACGGTGCAAATATAACTGGAGCTTTAATGGCGGATCCAGAAAAATATGAACCAAGGTGGGGGGCGGCGATTGAGGATACTGGAGGTGAAATTTTTATAGGAACTATATTGGTGGTAAAACATCCGAAATTTGGTACGATAAACACTTTGGTGTCAAAGGAAGTGATTCAGGTAAATGAAGAATATCATAACATGCTTGGTAGTGATGGGTCTATACGCCCTAGTGATTTGACCTCTATTTTGACCATTCCGCTTAATGAAGGAAAGTTTGAGACTAGTGAGACGGACTTTTGTGTGAATCCAAATGGACTAAAAGTTTCTGCAGGTATGGTGCCGCGGCAAGATATTAGAATTGCTAATAATGCAAGAAACGCTTCGTCGGTAAAATTAATTGATTTAGACGATAAATCGAGTGACAGTAACAAAGATGGTAATAGGTGCTATCGATGAAATGTACAAATAGATTTTACTTATGCTATAATAGAAATATGAAGAAACGTGGAGGGTTTACTTTGATTGAATTGTCGCTATCTTTGGTTTTTATTGCGATTTTGTCTCTCACGGTGGTGCTTCTAATCCAAAACACGATGGCGTCATATAGAAGAGGAGTAATATTGAATCAGGTAAATACGGTGGGGATGGACCTGATAGATGATATGCGTTCTTCGGTGCAGTATGCGACATCGGATCCGGTGACGAGGATGTGTGAGATGTATTATGAAAAAAAAGATGAATCCACTAGTGATTATCAAAAATGTATTGGCGATAGTGCATATAGTTTTATTTCGGTGACGAAAGAAGCGACAGTGGATGGCGTCGGTGGCAATGTGCCTGTATATGGAGCTTTTTGTACGGGGACGTATACGTATTTGTGGGTTTCGGGGTATTTTGACCAGGGTAAAATCGATGAGACCGGTGTGGCGAGACCTAAGGTATATACAAAAAATCCTACTCCTGGCTTGTCGGTGTCACTAGGATTTGGAGATGACTCAGGATGGATAGAGGAATCGGCTGGCGCGGAATCTGATGGAGACACTATACTAGCTGAAAATTTTAGGTTACTAAAAGTATACGATGACGAAAGATCGGTTTGCGTAAATGCGATGGAAAATCAAAAAGATACTGGTTCTAGCAAATATATAAAGAGAGAATCATATGATAACAAAAAGATAAATAGTAATTTTTTGCTTTCTGAGAACGCGAATGAGGAAAAGGGAATAGATTTGTTGGACCAAAAGGATGCGAACGATTTGGTATTATATGATTTTTATGTTTCGCCGCCGGCTGAAAGTGCGACAAGGCGAAACATATTCTATGCGGCGTCGTTTATTTTGGGAACTAAGAGAGGTGGAATTAATATTACTCAGGTAGGGAATAATTGTAAACCGCCTTCTGAATATGATTCTGAACTTGATTATTGCGCGATAAATAAATTTAATTTTGCCGTGCAGGCTGGAGGAGAATGATGAAAAAAGGTGCAGCATCGTTTTATATTGTGGCGTTTTCGACATTAATATTGATGGTAATTGCTACGAGCTTTGCGATGGTAATAATGTCGGAAATTACGCGTTCGATGAATGACGATCTTTCACAGTCGGCATATGATTCGGCGCTTGCTGGGGTGGAAGATGCAAAAGTGGCGTATTCTAATTACAGAAGATGTAAGGAAGCGAGAGCATTAGTCGCATCGACCAAGCCTGAGGGTGCTGGCCCTATTACCTGCGCAGATGTTTTGTATTGGGTGGAGAAGGAGCCAGATAGTTGTTATACGGTGGCGCGGATTTTAGGAAAGGTTGGTAAAACAGAAGAAAAAGAGGTGGAACTTGGGGGAACTGCTACTAGTGATCCAGGAGGAGTAACTACGACTAATCAGGCTTACACTTGTGTAAAGATAGATACAGAAGTGGAAGATTATCGTGCTACACTAGGAGTCAATAATAAAGTGCAGACTATTAGAGCTGCGGTAGGGGATAGGGATACTAATAAAGTGAATAAAATAAAAATTGCTTGGTATGCAGTAAGAAATGATTTGAAAGAAAGAAAAAGATTGACTTGGAGTAACTTTGATAGTAGCAAAGTCGTGTTTGGTAAGATTGGACAAAATCCCTCTGGTGTGTCTTTGCCGCCGACGCTTGAGGTGCAAATTTTGCAGACTGGGTGGCCAACTTTTAATTTGGATGATTTTGATAAAGTAGGTGATAATCAAACTAATCGTGCTACGCTATATTTGGTGCCGACAGAAGGGCTTGTAAGCGACGGTGATGATAATAGTAATTATAATAATCGTACGAGCAATAATACTATATCGCCTCCAGACGTAGTAAAAACGAATGATAGAACTCAGATGAATAAGCCATATACAATAAAATGTCCAGAAGACACTACAGACGGTTTTTATTGTAGAGCAACGATTGAACTGCCAAAGCCAATTGGTGGTGGGGATAGGAGTAACGAAACTTTTATGATTTCGGTATCGCTTCCATATCAACAACCAGATACGGATTTTTCGATTACACTATATTGTGATGGGGATGACGATTCTTGTGGCAGAGCGGATGGCTCTATAGATGCTGAAGCGCCGGGGATGCTTAAAAATACTCAGATTTCGATTGATTCGACGGGTCGAGCGAACGATTTGTTTAGGAGAGTGGAGACAAGGCTTGAAACTTCTGATACAACCTACGCTTCTGGGTATCCGTATTATGCGTTAGAAATATTGGGAGGTGATCCAGTGAAGAAAAATATGACGGTGTATTATGAGAAGAAGGAAGGCTGTGGTGGTCCGGGCTGTTTTTACTTCTAGAATTTGACACAAAAAAATCAGGCTAGATTAGGGGGGTAATCTAGCCTGATTTTTGCCTTGAATTTAATCCTTCAGGGCGCTGGGATTTGATTTGGTTGTGGGGGTTGGATTTGAACCAACGACCTTTTGGTTATGAGCCAAACGAGCTACCAGGCTGCTCTACCCCACGATATGTTACTAAGCTTGCTAGCTGCTCCTGTTTTGTCATATTGGCTCATGAGCCGTCACAACTCGGAGCTACCAGGCTGCTTTACCCCACGATGCAACCTCTTTTGTATTATAGCGCAGATGGGCTATTTTGTCAATAGCTTTCTCACTGCGACAGGGATGGCGGCGGCTGGTGTGTCTAGAGGGTGAGGAGTTTCTAAAATGGATTCTAAATTGAGCCGGCGAACGAGAATGAGGGCTAATTCTTGTATAATGGATTTTGCATTTGGCGCAACGATAGTGGCGCCGATAAGATGGCCGTCGCTACTTGCAAGAATTTTGACAAAATCATATGGGGAGGCGGCATGAGATACACTAGGAATATCTTTTAGATAGACGATAGATTTTTTGTATTTGAGGTCGCGTGCGGTGGCGTCGTATTCGTTCATGCCTACGGTAGCGATTTCTGGGTGAGTATTGATGCTTCTGATAATGCCGGTATATTTGGCGGAAAATTTTTGACGATGAATGAGGTTGTTTGCTAGGATATTGGCTTCAAGGCAGGCGCGTTCACTAGATGAATCACTGTCATTTATACAGTCGCCGACGGCGGAAATGTTTTTGGCTGTGGTATTGAAATATTTGTCTACTATAATACCAGTGCGTTTGAAATCTACACCGGCGTTTTCGAGGCCGTAATCGGTGATGGGTTCGGAACCGGTGGCGAGGACGATAGACTCTACGCGGACCATTTTTTCGTTGGTGCCATCCATAAATACGACAATTTTGGAAGTATAATCTTCGGTGATAGCGACAACTTTGGAATCTGTAATGACAGTGATACCGAGGACTTCGGTGAAATACTTAGAAATAGCAGCGCCGACTTCTTCATCTTCTTTTGGAAGCAAGTGAGAACCACGCTCCATAATAATAACTCCGCAACCGAGAAGAGCAAAATATTCGGCGAGCTGAACACCAGTAGGACCACCTCCGGCAATAAAGATGAATTTTGGTAGTCTATGAATATTTAGGGCGTCGTCTGGAGTGAGAAAATCGACTGAATCTAGGCCGGAGATTTCGCTGGCTTTGAGATCGCTGCCAGAAGCTAGGATAAATCTGTCGGCGGTATATTCGGCGTCTTCTATAGCAATGGTGTGATTGTCTAAGAAATGGGCAAAACCGTTGAAAATAGCAATGCCGAGTTCTTGGAAATTTTTGATGTAAAGATTTCTGAGGTCGGTAATTTGTTGATTGCGGGTGGCAATCAAAGTAGGTAGATTGAAGTGCGGAGAACTGCCGGCAGCGGCTGGAGAAGAAACGAATTTACTAAAACTACGAACAAAATTAAGACTGATTTCGTATGGTAAGTCGCGGGTGTTTAGTTCGGCGCCGCCAAAATCGTCAGCCTCTACGATGGCAACCTTTTTCTTGTTGGATGCTAATTTGGTGGCAACGGTACGTCCAGCAGGGCCGCTACCGATTATAATATAGTCAAAATCGTATTTATTACTCATCTCTATATTATTTTATCATAATTTTCATAAGTATAAGCTAAATCTTGATGATACTTCTTGAGTTCTTTTATGAGAGTACGTTTGAAGTCTGCTTCGGTAATAACCTTGCGGTTTTTGAGAACTTTTTCGGTGGCTTTGAGAGACTTTTTGATAAATTCTTCGGCGGAGCCGGCAGGAATATCCAGGGCTTTGGCGTGAATTTTGAGGTTAGCAACAGTAGATTTTAAAAGTTTTTCCTCTAACATTAAATTACTCCTGATATAAAAGTTAAAATTGAAATAGCGATAAAGCCTAAGGAAAGAATGAGACGGAAGAATAGTTTTCTTTTGACGCGGAAGCGTTGGATTTCGGCGAAATTATGATCAGTGCGATAGGCGGTGCGGATGGCAAAAAGCGGAAGAGTGGCAATAATAATATAAGCGATAATAAAAATAAAACCGGAATTGCGGGAAAGTTTAAAAATTTGGATGGATGAGATAATGAAGAGCGGGAGGATGAATAACAGTTCTGAAGCGGCGGTGATAAAGCCGAGTGCAATGGTGTCAGAGCGGTTCTTGGCGTGTTCAACACGGAAGATAAAACTCTTAGCAATTGAACGAGGGATAAAAAGTTTGGTGGTGCTTTTGGATTTTTTGCCGTTTTTGAAATAGCAGCAGAGGATAAAAATACCTTCGGCGAAGAAAATACCGGATAAAATCCATAGAAAAATTGAATTCATAAAATCTTTTTCGGCGATGAAAAAAGCAATAATGATGTAGGTGATAAGAAAAGTGATGGCGATAAAAATTTCTACGCCGAGAATGAAAGACAAGGATTGATCGTCAGCTTTTTTCTTGGAAGTTTTACCAAGAGCGTAATGATAAAAAATCGTAAAAACGCTGGGTGTGAGCTGCAAAAAAGCTTGAATAAGCATAGCCGCTAAAATAATTCCTAAAGAGATGAAAACGCTCATGTTTTAATTATAGCACGTGGGGGGTTGATTTTCTAGTAGTGGTATGCTAGTGTAACGGCATGAAAAAATTTTTATTATTTTTTGCAATTATACTGGGTGGTGTGTGTGCTGGGATTTTGGGCGGATTTTGGAACGATAGGGTTTTTGCGATAGATGAGGGTTTACCAAAATTTTATATCAAAGCTATAAACCCGGGATATACGGTGGATTCAGTGCAAAATGTCGGAGAAATGATTGAGATTGGCAGAAATTCCGACGAAATGGAGTCGCTCGCTGGCCTAACAATCGGCTATACTAATTCGAGTGGAAATGAGGCTATCTTGGCGGATCTTTCCAAGTACATTTGGATGGCTGGCGAGACTATCCAACTCCATTTGGCCAGTTCGCCCGGTAGCGAGCTGGCCCAGGTTGTGTATAGTAAAACATTGGCTTTTAAGGCAGGGCCTTTGAAACTGTTTTATAATGGCGAGATGATAGATTCGGTGTGTTGGACGGGGAAAGATGGATGTTACAACGCTTTTTCTTCTAGTAAACCAACTACGCTAGTGAGAAATACAGAAACGGGGGATTTTGAACATGTGTCTAATTATGAACCTGCTTCTAATGGTGTGCTGAAGGAGAATGATTCTTCGGGTGATGACGATTCTAGCTCCGATGATTCTGGCGACATAGTGGCGTCAAAATGTCGCGGTATGGCATTTTCGGAAATTTTAAGCTATTATGAAAATTCTCAGAGCGAGCAATTCGTGGAGCTATATAACGGAAGTACAGAAAGCGTGTTTTTGGATGGATGCTCTCTTAGATATAAAAATAAATCATATCCACTGTCTGGCATGGTGAAGCCGGAAGAATATTTTGTGAGGTTAGCTTCAGATTTTAAATTAACAAAAAATCCGAGTACTTCGAATGTATTGGAGCTGATTGATGCTAACGGCGAGGTGCTTGATCGGCTAGAATATTTTAATGGACAAAGAAAAGGGACTTCTTATGCTTTTGTTGGATATGATAGCTCTGGTTTGGAGATTTGGAAGACGACTTATGCGCCGACGCCGGGCGAGGCAAATAATTACCAAGAATTTCGAACCTGTGAGGAGGGGAAGGTTTTGAATGAAGCGACGGGGAATTGTGTGAAAATGACTACACTTGCTGAGAAAATTTGTGGGCCGGGGCAACATTTGAATATTTTGACTGGGAGGTGCAAAAAAGATGATGATTCTGATTTGGTGAAAGAATGTAAAGAGGGATATTATCGCAATCCGGAGACGGGAAGATGTAAAAAAATCGTAGAGAATGATGGGGCAGACTATACTTTGGTACCAGAAACTTATAAAGAGGACTCGTCCTTTGTAGCGCTATATTTGGTATTGGGGGTGCTAGGGGTAGGGTTGGTGTATATTGTTTATGAATTTCGGCACGAAATTATGAGGGTAGTGAGAAAAGTGATATAATAAAAGCATGAACGGAATATTTAAAGAATCAACGCTTATTACAATTGGTAAAATTAAAAAAGGTTTTCTTTGGGCGGCGGTTTGCCTACTTATCGGGATTTTTGTGATGGGGGCATTTTTAATCCTTGCAAATAATTACGATATAGTATTTGGTAAATTTATTGCAACTATATCAATTTTTACGTTGGTACTCTTTGTAGGGGTAAATAATTTTATCCGGATGGAAAAAGGTACTAAATTAGTGCAAATTTTAGCTTTGGCGGGGCTAATTAGTGGTATTGTGGCTGCAATACTAGGAGTACTTTTGATATGGGAAGTAGTGCCGGTCATGGAGTTTTTTACTGAACCCGCCTATTGTCCATCTGGAAAATGGAATACATCTTGCGAGCTTATGGCAGTTAGTGGACCGTCGATTGCTCTTAAAATTGCTTCTGTTTTTACATCGCTTGCGGGGGCTGGTTTTTGGCTTTCTAACGTTCTTAGTATCAAAGAAACTGTCAAAGTGGTAAAACCATTAAAAATTACTTCTGTGGCGTGTGAAACATATTGTTCGTTGTTTGCGGTTGTGGCGGTATTTATTGTGGAGGTGCCAAGTAATTTGGGAATGTTGTCTGGGTTTATGGGGTTTGCTTTTGTGGTGACAGCATTAGCGGCATGGATAATTTCAAGAACCAATAGGAACAAGCAAGTGGCGGTTAATGGTGCGCCTGGTGCTGCATCGGTTTCTCAGCCGGTAGTGTCAAAAACCGACGAAGAACTTCGAGCGGAGATTGAAGAAAAAGTGCGCAGAGAAATGATTGAAAAAGAGGTACGAGCGAAAATGGAGAGGGAACAAAAAGGCGATTTGGGTGATGGTGATTCCGGTTCTAATAATCTATAAAACTATTGAAAAGTGATATAATTAGGGTATGGAAGAGAAAATTGAGGCTATTCGAAAATGGCTCGGGACGGGGTCGATCAATATATTTGGCTTTCCAATGAGCGGAAAGGATACTCAGGGGGTAAAACTTGCGGAGGCGTTGGGAGGAAAGCTGCTTTCTTCGGGTATTATTATTCGTGCAAATGAGGCGGAGCAACATAAGAAATTGACCGATAAAGGTAATTTGATTCCGACGGACATTTTTTATGAGTGGGTGTTGCCGTATTTTGAAAGAAGCGACCTGAAGGATTCGCCACTTGTCTTGTCTTCGATTGGGCGATGGTTTGGTGAGGAAGATACTGTAATGGAAACAGCAGAGAGAACTGGGCATCCAATTAAAGCTGCAGTACTTTTAAATATTTCCGAGGCTGACGTATTAGCGAGGTTTCAAAAGTTACAGTTTTTGAATGATCGAGGTGAGAGGCAGGACGATAAAGATTTAAACGTATTTCAGGTCCGGCTTGATGAATTTAGAGAGAAAACTATGCCAGTGCTAGAACATTATAAAGCGCTTGGACTTTTGGTGAATGTGAATGGGGATCAGTCGCGAGAAGAAGTGTTTGAGGATATCGTCAATAAGCTGTACGAGTTTTCGCAGAAATAACATATAATATATAGTGGGTTAGATACGCTAGATGTGGTGTATGCTTTTTTGTTAAAACGCTAGATATGGTGTAAATTAGCACTATTGCATTTTGAGTGCTAATTTTGTATAATATAAGTATGGATATTACCGATAGACAAGAGAAAATCTTGGCGCAGATAATAGAGGAATATGCAGAAACGGCATCGCCAGTGGGGAGTATGACGATGGCGAAGCTTTTTGGCGTGTCGCCGGCAACGATTCGGGCGGAGATGGCAAGGCTAGAGACAATGGGTTTGATTGCACAACCGCACACTTCGGCGGGGCGGGTACCGACGGATGCGGGATATCGGTATTATGTAAATAACCTAGCGATGAATGATCATGAGGATGAGGCTGAAGATCGAGGAATGTATGCTCTAGAAAAACGAGTGAGTTCGCAATCTAGAGCGGATGCGGCAATTAGGGGAGCGGTAGACTCTTTGGTGGACCTTACTGGTAATCTTGGGCTCGCAACGGTAGATGGGCAACTTTATCTTTCGGGGATTTCGAGACTGTTTATGCAGCCGGAATTTATGGATACGAATCGAGTGCAAGCAGTAGCAAAATTACTTGATAATCTTGAGCCGTGGCTAAGGGAAGCGGCGCCGGGTGAGGCTCTTAATATTTTTATCGGGCACGAAAATCCAATTGGTAAAAATTCTGAGGTATCTCTTATTATTTCCAAGTTTGTGTCGCCATTTTCGGATCGGAGCTATATTGGAGTGCTGGGGCCAACAAGGCAAAACTACATGCGAGTGATGGCATTAGTAAGATATGCTGGGCAGATGTTAGAAGAGACTTTGAATCGGGAGTTTTTAAAATAAAGGAGGAACATGAAAAAAGATACAAAAGTAAATGCAGAACTTGAAAAGATTGAGGCGGAAAAGGCGGAACTTTTGAACGATCTCCAGAGGACACGGGCAGATTTTGAAAATTATCGTAAACAAATAGATGCGCAAAAGGAGAATGAGAAAAAGGCCGTAAAGCTTGCGACAATAATAAAATTTTTGCCACTTGTGGACGATTTTGATAGAGCGATTGCGACTTATCCTGAGCTTGCTCCGCTGGCTAAGACTTTGGAAAAAAGTTTAAAGGAATTAGGACTTACTAAAATTTCTTCGGATGTAGATACAGAGTTTAATCCAGATTTACATGAGGCGGTGATGACGGAAGGCGAAGGGGAGACACAGGTGATTTCTGAAACTTTGAGGCCGGGATATTTGTATGAGGGGGAGGTTTTGAGGCCGGCGATGGTAAAAGTGATTGGCAAATAATTATAAATGTGATATAATTACAAGAAGTTAAGTAGAAAAAAGGACAAAATAATGGCTGAATATAGTTTGACGCTTGAAAAGCGTGAAGTAACTGGGAAAAAATTGAAGGCTTTGAGAGCTTCTGGAATGATTCCTTCGGTGGTTTATGGCGAAGGCGAGCCAATCAATACTTCATCTGAATATGTAGCTTCGGAGAAAGTATTGAATGAGGCTGGCTATCACTCACCGATTGATCTTGATATCGCTGGCAAGAAACAACTTGCAATCGTAAAAGATGTGCAGCTTGATCCGGTGACTCGCAAGATCGTGAATGTAGAATTCCAAGCGGTATCTGCAGACGCGGCGGTAGAAGCAACTACTCCAATCGTAATCGTGAACTTTGAAGCGAGCGAAGCATCGAAGATTTATCATTTTGCAATGACTCAAGCGCTTGAAGAAATCGACGTGAAGGCAAAGCCGGCAGATCTTCCAAAAGAACTTACCGTAGATGCATCCGGTCTTAAAGACGTAGATGATAAGTTAGTTTTGTCTGATATCGTTTTGCCTTACGGTGTGGAGCTTGCTGATAAAGAAATGAGTGGTGATCAGGTAGTAGCATCGCTTTATGATCCAGCAGCAGAAGCGGCAGCGCGTGAAGCTGAAGCTGAGAAACCTGAAGTGGACGCAGCAGATGTGCCATCTGAGAATGGTGAAAAGCCAGCAGAAGGCGAAGCTTCTGATGGCGGCGAAAAGAAGGCTGAATAATTTTAAAAACCGTACTATGTGTTGTATAGTGCGGTTTTTTGATATAATTATAAAAAGGAGTTAATTATGGCAAGTATATATGATTTTAAAATTAAAAATCGCAAAGGTGAAGAAATTTCAATGGAAGACTATAAAGGAAAGGTGCTCCTGATTGTAAACACTGCGACGGGGTGTGGGTTTACGCCGCAGTATGAAGGAATTGAAAAAATATACGAAGAGCTGCATAACAAGGGGTTTGAAGTTTTGGATTTTCCTTGTAATCAGTTTGGGCATCAGGCGCCTGGAGATAATGATGAAATTCATGAATTTTGTACTGCTAAATATAAGACTCAGTTTGACCAACTAGACAAGGTTGAGGTAAATGGTGATGAAGCTTCGCCGCTTTGGGTTTATCTCAAGGAAGAGATCAGTGAAGATCCGGAGCCGAAAGGCATGAAGAATAAACTTGCAATGAAAGCGATTTCAAAAATGCCTGGAGTGAGTAAAGAAAAAGGATTTATCAAATGGAATTTTACAAAGTTTTTGGTAGATCGTGATGGTAAGGTGGTGGGGAGATTTGGGCCAACGGATATTCCAGCAGATTTTGAAGCAAAAATTAAAGAATTAATTTAAAGGAGAAATATGGAACTTTTAGATTTTTATGCGGATTGGTGTGGGCCATGTCAAATGTTGAAACCTACGATTGAAGAATTTGAGAAAGCACATCCGGAAGTAAAAGTAACTTCTATCAATATAGACGAGGAAGAGGAATTGGCTGATAAATATGACGTGTCTTCAATTCCGTGTCTTGTTGTTTTGAAAGATGGTGAAGAAGTGAAGCGTGAAGTGGGGGTGATGCCGTTAAAGAAACTTGAGAAATTTGTGGGGGTGTAAATGAAAGAGTATGATATCGTGATAGTGGGGGCGGGAATTGCGGGACTAACGGCGGCAATTTATGCGGTGCGAGCTGGAAAATCCGCGATTGTTCTGGAAGGCAAAATGGAAGGTGGGCAGATTATTAATACGATTAATATTGAAAACTGGCCTGGCGATATGCGCGTAACTGGTGTAGAGCTGATTCGAAAAATTAAAGCACAGGCGGAAGAGTTGGGCGCGGAAATTGACTATGTGAATGTAGAAAAAATCGTGAAGGCTAAGGATGGGTTTGAGATTTTTGGTGATATGGATGAAAAATTTAAAGCAAAAGCGGTGATACTAGCAATGGGGACAGATCCGCGAAAACTGAGCGATGAGATGATGAAAGACGCCGGGAAGCGCCCAGTTTCTTATTGTGCAACTTGTGATGGAGCACTTTACAAAGGTAAAAAAGTGGTAGTGGTAGGGCATGGTAATAGTGCGGAACATGAAATAAAATACCTTAAGGGGATTTGTTCGGAAGTTTACAATATTCATCATGACGAAAAGATTCCTGAAGATGCAGAAGCGATATTCGTAGCGATTGGGCGAATTCCAGCAACGGAATGCGCAAAAGAAATTGTGGAGATAGATGCTCGTGGATATATTGTAGCTGGTGAAGATTGCCATACATCGTGTACTGGCGTGTTTGTGGCAGGAGACTGTAGAACGAAAGATTTGCGGCAGCTGGTGACAGCGGCTGCGGATGGTGCGGTGGCCGCGACAGAAGCGGTGCATTTCCTGAGCTAATGTGGTATAATATATAGAGGTGGCCGGATGGCGGAATTGGTATACGCGTTCGACTTAAAATCGAATGGAGCAATCCGTACGGGTTCAAGTCCCGTTCCGGCTACCATTTTTTGAGAGCAAAGAACTCAAAAAATAGGGACTGTGGTGCTTCGCGGGCAAGTCCCGTTCCGGCTACCATTTTGTTGTATAATAGATATATGAATATAATGTATTGTGGTGATCAGGGGATTTCTCGTGGGGTGTTGATTTCGATTTTGTCGCTGCTAAAAAATAATGTGAAGCCGCTTGAAATTTATATTTTGACGATTAAATACAAAGATGTAAAACCGTTTACTCGAAAAACGGCGGCGTATCTTGATAAAATTGTACGAGCAAAGAGTCCAAAAAATTTTGTAAAATTGATTGATGCGACGGACGTGTTTGTAAAGAATTTGCCGAGTAAGAACATGGGTTCTTATTTTACGCCGTGTTCGATGCTTAGGCTTTATGCGGATAAAATTCCAGAGCTTGCTAGGCTAGATCGGATTTTGTACTTGGATTATGACGTAGTATGCCGAAAAGATATTTCAGAATTTTACAATATGGACATGAATGGACTTGAAGCGGCTGGGGTGCTCGATATCTACGGACGAAGATTTTATCATTATAATGGACTATTCAAACAGGATTATATGAATTCTGGTGTAATGTTATTTAATATGAAAGAATGCATTAAAACCGGAATGTTTGAAAAAGCGGTTTTTCTTTGTGGGAAAAGATGGATGATGCTAGCAGACCAAGCAGCGCTGAATAAATCAATTAAAAGACGAAAAATTATGCCTTTAAAATATAACGATCAGAGGGAGAGGCCGGATAAAAATACGGTGCTGCATCATTTTTCGAATAACTTTAAATTTTTACCATTTTTCCATGTACAAAAAGTAAAACCGTTCGAAATTGAAAAAGTTCATAAAGTTTTGAAAATTCATGATTATGACGATATTTTTGAGGAGTATAATAAATACAAGGAGAATTTGTAATGGCAAAAGCGGAGTTGTTCCAGAAAGATATTCCAGAAAATGAGCGGGTATTCTATTATGAGTCTGAAGAAGACGATCCGATCAAAACTGAAGGGCAGGAGAAAAAAGAAAAAATCACTTTGCCAGAGGGTTATGAATATATCCCGAAGAATCCTTTGGTGAGATTTTACGCTCGGTGTTGTTTCTTTGTGTTTTGGGTGTTTGGGCAGTGGTATGAAAGAAGGTATTGGAAGGCGAAATTTTATGGTAGAGAAAAATTAAAAAAAGCGCGTGGAAAAGGTTATGTGATGTACTGTAATCATACAAATCCATTCCATGACGTGTTTGGGCCGGCACTAGCGGCGGATCGGAAAATTTATACGGTAATTTCGGCAGTGAATCTGAAAATCCCAGGTATTGGGCCGTTTCTTCCGATGATTGGTGGAATTCCGCTAGGGACTAATGCTGCTGAGAAAAAAGCGATGAATGAAGCGGTAGATACGAGATTGGTAAAACAGAAAAAGGTAATCGTGATTTATCCGGAGGCACATGTGTGGCCGTATGCAACTACGATTCGAAAGTTTCCGGCGGGTGGAAAATCATTTAAATATGCGGTGAGGAATAATTTGCCGGTATTTTCGATGACGACGACATATCATAGACGGAAAAATTCAAAACGAACTTTGCCGCGAATGGACATTTATATAGATGGACCATTTTGGCCGGATCCAAAACTTAGCGCGGAAGAGAATCAAGATATGCTGGCAGAAAAAGTTTACGAAAGTATGAAAAAATATGCCAAGAAGAATACCTATGAATACTTTAAATATATTAAGAAATCTGATAAAATAAAGTAAGTATGAGTATTTTTAATACGGGGCTTCCGATTAATAAGCTAACTAAGGTAGTGCCGGTTTTTATCACAATTAATAATGATTATGCGCCGTATGCAGCGGCAGCGATACATTCGCTTTTTCAACATTCCGATAAAAAACGTTATTATCGGGTGATAATTCTTCATGATGGACTGAGCTTCGCAAGTCGCTTGCGATTTAGAAGTTTGGTGACAAAAAACTGTGCGATACAATTTAAAAAAATTACGAATAGTTTGTATCTAAGAATAGTAATAAAATATGTGGCTAAGCGTAAAGGAATGGGAGATTTTTTCTCTAAAGCGGTGTATTTTTATCGATTTTTTATTCCTCTATTATTTCCGCGGTATGAGAAAGCGGTTTATATAGATAGCGATACGATTCTTAGAGGTGATATTGGTGAGCTTTTTGATATGGAACTAGGTGAAAATGTAGTGATGGCAATGGTGGATCCAAAGGTGGAGACAATCAAGGAATTCCGAGATTATGTAGAAAAAGCTCTTGGGGTGCCGCATAAAGAATATGTAAATGATGGAGTAATGCTGATGGATCTTAGAAAGATGCGGAAATGTAAATATCTGTCTTCGATGGTGGAAATGATTAAAAAATATGATGCAGATCTAGTGGCGCCGGATCAGGATTATCTGAACGTGATTCTCCGGGGGCAGATTGGGCATTTTGGGTCGGAATGGAATGCGGAGCCGACGGCGGAATTTGATAAAAAGGTAAAGCTGGTGCATTTTAATTTATTTAATAAGCCGTGGCATTATAAAAATGTACCAGGCGAAAAGATTTTTTGGAATGCGGCGAAAGGCACTGGCTTTTATGGTGATTTGAAACGACAACAGGAGGCTTTTGACGATACTAAACAAAAGTCCGATCAGGAAAAGGTGGGAGCTTTGATCGAAAAGGCTGCTATTCTTGCGAAGAATAATAAGATTTTGATTAAAAAAATTGAAAAGTAATTAGTTTTAGATGGCGGTGAGAGCGTTGGCAACAATATAGCCGTAATAGATAGCAAAGACAATAAGCATAAGGGAACCTTCTTTTTTGCTAATAGGGCTGCCACGACGAGCGACGAGCCAGAGAAGGGCAGCGGAAACGACCATCATAATAACATCTAACATTTCAAAACTTTCTGGTCTAATTCCGCCGAAAATGGCAACTGGAAGACCGAGTACGATGCAAATATTGAAAATATTACTACCAATAATATTGCCAACTAAGAGTTCGTTTTCGTGGCGACGGGCTGCAGTAATAGTGGTGACGAGTTCTGGGAGCGAAGTACCAAAAGCAACTACGGTGAGAGCGATGATGCGATCGGAAATGCCGATGACGGAAGCGATACTGGAGGCGGAACTTACTACGAGCTGACTACCACCAACTACACCGACAAGACCAAGTATTACAAATAAGAAAGATTTGCCGAGTTTCCATTTCGGTTTTTCGACTTTATGTTTTTCTTTTTTGTTTTTCCTGGTCATAGCGATAATGTAATAAAGGAAAATGGCAAAGAATAAGACACAAACGAGACCATCACTTCTGGTAATCCAGTTTTCGTTGGCACCAGAAATGGTAGTATCTAGAAACAGAAAAACTAAACCAAGGGTGGTAAGTAATAGTAGTGGAAGTTCTTTTGAGATGGTGTTTTTGTTGATTTTGATAGGACTAATGAGTGCGGCTACGCCGATAAGAAGTAAAATATTAATAATATTACTACCCATGACGTTGCCAAGGAGCATATCGGTATTGCCACCTACCATGGAAGTAATGGAAACAGCAAGTTCTGGAGCACCAGTGCCAAAAGCCACAATGGTAAGACCGACGAGTTGTTTGGAAACTTTGAAATTTGAGGCAACACTAGAAGCGCCATCTACAAGCCAGTCTGCGCCTTTGATTAAAACAACAAAACCGCCGACGAGAAGTAAAATTTGAAGTAATATGTTGGTGTCCATGTTTGTTTTATCTCGTTTATGGTTATATTGTAGCATATTTTTTTATTACTAGCAATTAGTTAATTTGTTCGCTTTGGTGAAAAAATAAAAAAATAACTAATTGCTAATAACGCAACAAAAATGGTGCGAATGAAGAGACTCTAACTCTCGACCTCTTCCTTGGCAAGGAAGCGCTCTAAACAACTGAGCTACATTCGCACGTTGTAAATTAATTATATCATATTTGTATAAAATATGAAAGTTTTTTTGGAGGTGCCTACCGGAATTGAACCGGTGTACGCGGTTTTGCAGACCGCTGCGTAACCACTCCGCCAAAGCACCATGTACTATTATTATATCATAGATTAGGTTTTTACGAGATAAATGCCAGTTACTACTAAAATAGTAGCGGCGAGATGAGTTAAGATAGTGCGTTTTTTGTGGTAACGATATATGCTATTTTGTGATATAATAGATGTATATAACATAAGGAGTGGAAAAATGCCCGTAGGAGCAATTATAGCAATAGTAATAGTAGTTGTGATATTTTTGATTATCGCAATTATTGCGGGGACTTATAATGGTCTAGTTAGAACTAATGAAAGAGTAGATGAGGCTTGGAGCGATATTACCGTTCAACTCAAGTATCGTGCAGATTTGATTCCGAACGTAGTAGAAACTGTAAAGGGCTACGCTAAACACGAAAAAGAAACTTTTGAAATGGTGACTCAGGCTAGGTCTGCAGCGATGGGGGCTAAAACCGTAAAAGCTGCAGCTGAGGCTGAAGGCGAAATGCAAGCGGCGCTTGGTAAAATTTTTGCAATTGCAGAAGCTTATCCAGAGCTTAAAGCAAATGAAAATTTTGTGAAATTACAATCGCAACTTCAGGATGTAGAAGATAAGATTCAGGCGGCTAGAAGATTTTATAATTCTGGTTGTAAAGAGCTTAACGCTAAGATTAAGACTTTCCCGACCAATATCATTAATAACATGTTTGGTCATTTCAAAAAGCGTGATTACTTTGAAGTTTCTGAAGCTGAGAAAACTAAAATTGATAATGCGCCAGAAGTAAAATTCTAATTCAGATCAATGTATAAGCAAATAGCACAAAATAAAAGACGAACTATTGTAATAATGATAGTTTTTGTGGCTCTCATTATGGCAATTGCAGCGGTAGTAGCTTATTTTCTGAACGATTGGTGGGTACTGCTATGGGTAAGCTTAGTCTCGATTGTCTATGCGTTGATTCAGTATTTTGCGGCTGGATCGGTGGCGACGATGATGGCGGGAGCGAATGAGATCGAAAAGAAGGACAATCCGAGACTTTATAACGTGGTAGAGAATTTGTCGATTACTACGGGGCTTCCAATGCCAAAAGTTTATTTAATTGAAGATTCGGCGCCAAACGCTTTTGCGACTGGGCGTGATCCTGAACATGCAGTGGTGGCAGCTACGACGGGATTGCTTGGTATTATGAATGACAAAGAACTTACTGCGGTGATGGCGCATGAGATGTCGCATGTAAAAAATTACGACATTCGAGTGAGTATGATTGTGTTTGGTCTAGTGTGTGTGGTAGGATTAATTTCGGATATTGCGATGCGGATGATGTTTTATGGTAATCGCAAAAGGGATAACGAAGGAAGTCCGGTGGCATATATATTAATAGTGCTTGCGGCGATCTTTGCGCCATTTTGTGCGGCAATAGCGCAGATGGCGGTTTCGCGGGAACGTGAATATTTGGCTGATGCTTCGGCAGTAAATATTACAAGATATCCCGAGGGGATGATTGAGGCACTTAAAAAATTGCAGTCGCATAGTCAGCCGATGAAAAATCAGAATTCAGCTCAGGCTTCGATGTATATTAACGATCCTTTAAGGAAAGGATTTTTCAATAATTTGTTTAGCACACATCCGCCACTTGAAAAGCGCATTGAAAGGCTTGAGAATGGCAAGTGGAACTTCTAAAGTTCATAAAACTTTCAAACGGTCTTACCGAGAAGATTACAGGCGAGATTTGGAAGTACCTGGAATGGGACATCATATTTTTCAAGCTTTTAAAATGATTTTTGAAAATTGGAAAATATTTTTACCACTTTTAATAATTATGGTGCTGGCTGCGGTTTTTTTGATGGGGATGGTGAATGAGTCATCTTTTAAGGATGTAGCGATAGATGTATTCGCAATTATAATTTTTTTGGTGATATGGTTGGTGACGATTTTTGTTTTGCGGCATAAAATGGCTGGTCACAAAATAGGACTTCGGGATGCATTGTATAACGCATTGACGCCACTGCTATCTAGTTTGGTAGTGCTGGTGGTGGCGATAATTCAATCAATACCACTAATGATATTAGTAATAGCATATTCAGCAGCACTAGAAACGCATTTTTTGGAAACACCTTTTTATGCATTGATGTTTTTTGTATTTGCGGGATTGATGATACTTCTTTCTATGTATCTTCTCACTGGAACTTTGATGGCGTTTGTGGCAGTAAGTGCGCCAGGACTTTATCCGTATGAAGCGCTAAAAACTGCTAATGAACTAATGCGAGGGAGGAAAATTAGATTTGCATTAAGGATTATTGCACTTTTAGTTGTACTTGGTGTAATATGGGTGATAATGATTTGGCCGATGGCGATGTGGGCAGCTGGGACTCCGGTATTGTCGGTTTGCTTGACGGTAGTTGGGTGTTTTTCGGCAATGTATATGGCATCGTATTTTTATATATATTATCGTTATATGTTAAAATTTGATACGAAGGAGGAGAAAAATGGACAAAAAAGAAGCCGAAAAAAGAATTGAAAAATTGCGTGAGTTGATTAATGATTATCGATATCACTATCATGTGTTAGACGAGTCGATTATGAGTGAAGCGGCGGCAGATTCTTTGAAACATGAACTTTCTGAACTTGAAACGGAATATCCAGAACTTATTACACCAGATTCTCCGACGCAACGAGTGGCAGGGAAAGCGCTTGATAAATTTGAAAAGGTAACGCATGAAAAAAGAATGATTAGCCTTGCTGATGTGTTTTCAACGGCGGAGGTTTTGGAATGGATTCATCGGAATGAAAAGTTGATACCGGGTGGAAAAATTTCGGAATTTTTTACGGATATCAAAATGGATGGGTTGGCTTGTTCTCTCAAATATAAGGATGGAATTTTTGTGCAAGCGGTAACGCGTGGAGACGGGCTTGTAGGGGAGGATGTGACTTTGAATGTAAAAACTATCCAGAATATACCACTTAAGATTGATGTTGATGAGGCGGAAGTTCGAGGGGAGATTATTATATTCAAAGAGGATTTTGAAAAAATGAAAGGGGAATTTGCAAATCCGCGAAATCTTGCGGCGGGATCGATAAGACAATTGGATCCAAAAATTGCAGCATCAAGGCCACTTAAGTTTATTGCGTATGATTTGGTAAAGCCAGATATGCCAACTTGGAAAGAGGCTTATAATGAATTAAGGCGACTGGGATTTCAGACTTCGGGTGAGGACAAAGTATGGAAGGGGTCGGATGTTGATGGGATGTTTGATTACATTAAAAAACTGGACGAATATAGAAAAGGTCTTAAATTTAATACGGATGGGATGGTGATAAAAATTAATGATCGGAAAATCTATGACGATCTTGGAATTGTTGGCAAAACTCCACGCGGAGCGGTGGCGTATAAATTTCCAGCGGAGGAAGCGACTACGGTCGTGAAGGATATTGTGATTTCGATTGGGCGAACAGGTGCGGCAACGCCGGTGGCTTTATTTGAGCCGGTGTTGCTTGCCGGGACGACAGTGCGACATGCGTCACTGCATAATGCGGATGAAATTGCGCGACTCGACGTAAGGGTAGGGGATACGGTAATTATTTATAAAGCAGGGGATATTATCCCGCAAGTAAAAGAAGTTTTGACTACTCTTCGGCCGGAAGGGACTTTGAAGTTTGACTTTGAAAAAGCGCTTAAAAAACAATATCCAGAGCTTACATTTGTAAGGCCGGAAGGTGAGGCAGTATATCGGGTGAAGGGTGAAGATTCGGATTTGATTTTGAAACGAGCGATTGAATACTATGCTTCAAAACCAGCTCTTAATATTGAAGGATTGGGCGAAAAAAATGTAGTGGCTCTTGTCGATAGTGGATTGGTAAAATCAATTGCGGATCTTTATCGACTAAAAATTACGGATGTTGCTAGCTTGGAAAGATTTGGTGAACTTTCGGCGAAAAATTTGATTAATGCAATTGACGAAAATCGACATCCAAAGTTGGCTAAATTTGTGACGGCGCTTGGGATTCGACATGTCGGTGCACAAACAGCAGTGAGTTTGGCTCGTAAATTTGGAAATTTGGATAATTTGATGAACGCGACTTTGTCGGATTTACTAGCGATTTCTGATATTGGGGAAGTAGTAGCGGAATCGATTTTGGCGTGGTTTAGTGATGAAGATAATATTAGACTTTTGTCTGAAATGAAAAAATTGGGCGCATGGCCGGAAGATGAATCGGACGTAGAGTTGCCTTTGAATGGGAAATCATACATCGTAACTGGAACTTTGGCTTCGATGGGACGAGAAGAGGCGGAGGATAAGTTGCGTGAACTTGGCGCGGTAGTGACTTCTTCGGTTACAAAAAATACCACGGCTTTAATTGTGGGTGAGAAACCGGGTAAATCTAAGACTGACAAAGCTGATAAATTGGGAATTCCGAGGATTTCGGAAGCAGAATTTTTGAAAATGATTGGTAAATAACTTGAAATATAACTTGAAATAAAAAGCGCCTCCGACTTTTGGGGTCGGAGGCAAAGTTTGGTGTGCAATTAGCTCCCGTAGGGGCTGGGGGAGCTATAGTTCCAGATGGCGCCACTTTCGGATGGAGTGTTGCGGAAGGCTAAGGTGTCTCCCGTACTCCAGACCCAGCAATATCCGCCAGGTAACACGCGTCCATTATTACCGATGCCGGCACGACCAGCTTTCCAGCGGAAAACAATATCGCGGGCGAGCGGCATAAGGTCGCGTCCAAAGTCGTCAGAAGTCGGTCGACTTGCATCGTAGTGGAAATTTGGTGCTACTGCACCGATGTCTGCTCCACCACTAGAAGCATCAACTGAATTCATGACGGCCCAACCGACACAGGCCTGTCCTGTCTGTGAGGCTACTCCGTGCGCATAGAGGTTTATGATTTTGGCCAAAATTTGGGCTTGTCCTTCGGTGTTTGCATCATAAACGTCTAATACGCCGCCATAATAGTTATAACTATTGTAATTGTAAGCATTGTTGTAAGCAGTGCCATTACCGTAGTTATAATTATAATAGACTGGGTAGTCTCGGTAGCACCCGTAATAAGGATCGTAATAACGATCCCGATTCCAGTTTCGATCATGATCCCTTACGTATTCATAGAACTTATCCCAGTCGTACTGAGACCAGTCGTTGATGTCTGAAGGGAAATCATGAGCGAGTGCTGTGACGATCGGCTGGCCGTAGCTCACCAAAATAGTGGCCACTAGGGCGATTGCGATCCCTCTGAGAACAATCTTAATCAATCTTTTTAATCTTTTTTCCATGAGTCCCATTCCTCCCAAAATTTTTTTTCTGCGATCCTGATTGCGATTATTGACAGTACCAATAAAACCAAAAAACCAAAGATTATGCCTATACTCATTTTGCCATCCTTCTTTCACACCAAACTATTAAAGTACTTCTGTTATTATATCACACTTTTATTAAAAAAGCAAGAGCAAAATAATCGGAAATATTAATAATAAAAATTAGACCCTAAAGGGTCTATTTTTATTTCTGGTGAACCGAGTCCAATCGAATTGGAACGACCTCGTGTCAGACTTCTACCGCGTTAAGGATATTATTATGGTTTTATATCCTACAAACTAATCACAGCCCGGACAAATGTCCGGGCTTTCCCTTTGTCTGAAAATTGGATAGCTGTGATATAATTTAAATAGGTAATACTTAATAAAAAGGATATTTAAAAATGTATGAATCTTTCCCTAGCTCGGGTGGAGAAGAGTGGCCTCAATTTGGGGAGCCGAATCAAAATCGGCAAGACAACATCAATGAAAATGCGGAACATCTAGAGTCTGCTCCGATCCATGATCTTGGGCAGAAAGCCTTGGAATCGATGGGATCAGAAGTCGCTAATTCAGAAAATCCAGTAGAAACTGGCAAAGAAGAAGTTTTAGCAGAAAATATCGAGACAATTCCCCGATTTGATACGGCCGAGAGTTTAGCGGAGCGCCAAGAAAAGCTTAAAAAAGGCATTAAAATAGTTATTGGCGGCCCACCACACTCTGGTAAATCAGTTTTTATTGAGGCATTAACTCAGAATTTGGACAAAGATCATACGTTTTCATTTAGTGCGGCTCCGGATGGCGAGGGTCCGTGGCTACAACGCCATTATGATGATCCCGAGGTAGTGAAATTCCGTCAAAAAGGTAAATTTACTCCTGAATTCGTAGCTGATCGTAAAAAGAAGATTAACGACTGGGAAGGTCCACTTATGATCATCGATGTGGGCGGTCGTACGAGCGAAGAAAACGCTCAGATGATTGAGGGTGCAACTCATGCTATTATTCTTGCTGGCGATCTATCCAAAGTTGCAGAATGGCGCAATTTCTTCGAGAAAAATAATATTGAAGTCATTGCAAAGCTCCATAGCCACTATCAAGGCAATAAAGACGTTCAGCGACCGATGGAACCAGAAAAGAGCCATATTGTAAGTTCCGTTCACCATCTAGAAAGAGGCGAGCCGGCGGCCGATAGAGAGACTATCAAACAAGTAGCTGGTCTCATTTCTGGCATGGTAGAGGGCAACGTGGCTTATAAACAGGCTCACGAGGGCGAAAATGCTAATCCGTTTGAGGTGTTTATTCCGGAAGTATTCAAAGATTTACCAAATGAAACCATCGAGCGCACCATTACAACGCGAGATGGACAACAAAAGCAAGTACAGAATAAGCAAATTTTACGTTCCGCAATTCCTCAGATTTACGAAAAAGCCCTTGAATTTGACGGTCAGCCGGCATGGTTGAATGGTCCAGTTAACTCTTGGGAAGCCATTGCTCTAGCTATGGCATTTGAGGATGCAGGTAGTACAGATGTACGTCTTCGTGGTCCAGATGGTTATATCCCAGTAAAAAGCCTACCAGAAACCGAAGAATTAGATACTAAATGGTGGGCAGAGCCTCAGCAACATGGCGAAATGGAAGGTAAGCCAATTTATGTTGTTCATAATACGGCTCACGCTTCAAATAATCCAGTCTCTCCTGCCGATCTTGAGACAATGACAGTACCACAACTACCAGAGAACGCGATCGTAGTGATTTCTACACAGGGCCCAAATTGGCTAAAAGCTTCAATTGCTTCTGGGTATAAAGGAAAAGTTGCTGGTATCGCGGCGTTCCAACCGGGCGAAGGTTCTACTGTAGCTTGGGCGGCAAATAAAGAAGATTTAGGTAAAGTCATCTAATGATAAGTAAAAAGGTTAATCTGGCTCTCAAAGTTGCTTCGAAAGCACATCGCGACCAAGTGAGAAAAGGTACGGATATTCCCTACATTTCTCATCCGGTTGCCGTGGCATTGATTATTGGTGAATATACGACCGATGAGGATGTTATCGTGGCTGGCATTTTGCATGATGTTCTAGAGGACGTGAGGCCGTCAATCTATTCCGAAGCGGATATGAGAGGCGATTTCGGCGACAAAATAACAGATATCGTAAAAGATGTTTCGGAAGATAAAGTTGCTGGGGAGCCAGAAAAACCTTGGATTGAGAGGAAAAAGGGCTATCTTGCCCACCTAGATAATCTGGCAAACGTAGAGCCGATAATCGTATCTACCGCCGACAAAATCCATAATCTTACTGATATGCTGGACGAATACGAGAGGGTTGGAGATGGACTTTGGGAGAAATTTAACGCGTCAAAAGACGACGAATTGTGGTTTTACAAATCATTCCTAGAAATTATTCAGAAAAAGGCAATTCCAGAGAAAATGAAAGCTGATTTAGAATCATTAGTAAATATGCTGGAAAGCGTCATAAAACAGGGGTAAAAACATAAGCTTATATTGACAGAATTGGTAATGTGTGATATAATTAAAGATGACGCAAGTAGGACATTATCAATTAGGGAGGTGTAAATGATAAGAGTTCACAAAACTTATGATGCAGCTGTCAACGCCGTAACACATACCGCTCCGCATCATGCGGATGAAGTATTTGCAACGGCAATGCTTGCCATTCTGTTCCCAGTGGAACTTTACAGAACCCGAGATCAGGCCATCATCGACAGTACGAATGCAATCGTTTACGATGTTGGCGGCGAGTTTGACCCCGAGAAGAAGCGCTTTGATCACCATCAGAAAGGATTCTCCGAGATTCGCCCTGACGAAATTACCTATTCCTCTGCCGGTTTGATCTGGCGTGAATATGGAGTAGAAATCGTCAAAAAACTGGGCGAAAATAAGGGAGTCGATGGCGAGATGGCTGCTGAAGTCGTATCGCGAGTGGATGATGCCCTAGTCAGAGGTATCGACGCTAGAGATAACGGCCAAGGCGAGAAAGGCGACTCTATGTCGGTTTCGTCTGTAATTTCTATGTTCAATGCCCTTTGGGATGAAAGTGAGGATGCAGACGCCTGCTTCGTAAAAGCCTGCGAAATAGCAGGGATGATACTGGAGCGTGAGGTCAGGGTCGCTATCTCTTCCGCCTATGGACGCAAACTGATTGCAGATCAGATTAAAACCGCAGACGGAGCCGTGCTCGTCATGGATAGGTTCATCGGTGGATGGCTGGAAGAAGTTGTCACTTCTGACGATCCGAAAGCTGCAAATCTGCTATACGCGGTATTTCCGGCAACTAGCGGAGATTGGAACGTGCAGGCAATTCCACCGACGATCGAGGACATGATGGCGCAAAGAAAGCCTTTCCCGGAGGGTTGGCGTGGACTTAGAGATGAGGAGCTCGTAAAAGCCTCGGGCGTAGAAACGGCTATATTCTGTCATACGGCTGGATTCTTCGCCGTAGCCGAAACCCGTGAGGATGCTATCAGCCTCGCGGAGAAAGCAGTAAACAGTTAATAGTCATATCGCACCCCCCCCTAATTCCACATAAAACGGTCGGAGCAATCCGGCCGTTTGCCATTTCTGTTTTATGAAATGCTTATGTTTTTATTTACAGAGGTAGTATATTGACAATTTTGATAAAGTATGCTATAATTAGGTTATGGGATTGGGAGAAGTAGCCTAATCTCAGAATAGTTAACAATTAGCTAGGAATGTCTATTCAGAACATCTCCTCTGCTATCTTTTGGGCAGCGTCAAGCCTACTAGTTTATAGCCGGCTTAACGCTGCTCATAGGGAGCAGGAGTTGCCAATGTGAGGAAAAACCTCTTAAATCTATAAGAACATTGGCTTTCCCCTAGGGAAGAAAGGAGATTACCATGAAGAAGACTATGACGATCGTTGAAGCACGCGAAATGTTCGGCGAAACCTGCTATGAGACGGAGACCGGTTTTCTGGTTAATGTCTTTGGCAAATACTGTCCGAACGTCACATTCGTAGTTGGTAAAGAGGTAGAACTCGATGCCAATGGGAAGCCCATCAATCCGATCCACTACAGTAGTGACCGCGAGGTTACCGACAGTATGAATATGGATTTTGACGGAGACGCCACTTTCATGTTTGGCGATTTCTGGCGTTCTAAGAAAGGTGGAGCTTGCTTCCGCCCGAAGAACCCCAAGTTCGCCAAGGATCTGCTGGTGCGCGTTTCCTGGGGTGGATGCTTCAATAGCCATCGCGGAACTTACTCCGATGAAGCAAAAGCTATCGAAGGAATAAAGTATTTCCGCAGAGCCTCTAGTAACGGCGGTGGAGTAGGCAACGACTTCTGGGTTGTGCCGGTCGGTTTTGCCAGAATCTTACATATCGATGAAGTCGATGGCGAGATAAAGGCAGATCACACGGCAGAATTCGAGCGCAGGGCGAAAGCCTATTGCGAGAAGCACACCAAGCTCCAGAGAGAAGCTTCCGAATCCAACGACAAGGCCTACAGGGCTAAGTTAGCGGCTGAAGAAGAATCTCGTCAGGCGAAAGCCGGACTCGTATCTAGGCTCGAGGCTGTTAAGGAGCGTCTTGTCCCGCTGAATGAGTTCTTCAGCGAACATTGCTGGGGTAGAAAGACGTTTGAGATACTCGATTCTTATTTCAAGATGGAGTATGCTCAGTACCTCTACACAGAGGAAAACGTCCAGAAAGCCGAGCAGTGGATTGCCGATCAGGAACAGTGTGCCGCTGATACAAAGGCGGCATGGGCGGCAAGAGACGCGGCAAAAGCCGAATTTGAGTCGAGGTTCTTGGCCCTTGAGGCTAGATTCGTTGAAATCGGTTGGCGCATGGAAACGGGCGACTCTGAAAAGGCAAAAGTGTTCGAACCTTATAAAAGGTGTTGGAATTATTACACCTATCAAGAATCCGTACATGAATTCGCCTACAGTGAGGGTGGTCTGAGGGCCTGCACCGCGATGCTTGAATCAAAGGAAACCGAGATTCGGGAGAAGCGTGAAGCCGAAGAAGCCGCTGAGCGCCTCAAAAAGGCTCAGGAAGAGGCAAAGGCTCTCGGGTTGCCGAGTAACATCCAGATCTGGAATCGTTCCGGTGCTACTAATGCCGGTCATGGCTATGTTATTATGCCTAACGGTATGGATCGTCCTCGTGATGGCATCACCGGAGATTCACGTCGTATTCAGCGTTATAATGAGGGATACGAAGTATGGGATCAGGTCATGCCTGGAGAACTTGTTCTGGAATGGCGTCATGCCTATACTGCAGCCCCCCACGAGTTCTACGTGATCTATCGTCCAGAGACGATTACGGAGGCGCAACTCGAAAGAGTGGCGGAAATCCAGAACGAGATCGAGGAAGCCTTCTTTGGTAAAGCCGGACTGACCGGAACTAGATCTTGCCCGTCCATTGGACAGGGTTGGGGATTATTTCAGCGCAAAGAAGCCTGACAACCTCGTTCCCCTAGTTAAGAAGCGCACCACCGCTATAAACTGGTTCGTACCTTGCAACTATCAACCATCCCCGGATCCTAGATCCGGGGATAACTTTTTTCTAAAAAAGCCACTAAAGCGGTGTTTGTTATTGGTGATCTCTGCGAGAGTAACTTCGTTTCTCGCATAAAATATTAATAATAAAAATTAGACCCTAAAGGGTCTATTTTTTATCATTGGTGATCTCTGCGAGAGTCGAACTCGCATTGACGGGATGAAAACCCGTTGTACTAACCGTTATACTAAGAGACCAAATAATAAAGTGCTAAAATTATTATAACAATAAATATTAAAATTTGCAAGAGTAGGAATATTCTACGTGGTAATTTTGTTTTTCAAATGGTGGATCTGGGTAGATTCTAATATTGGATTGGGTTAAATTACAATATTCTTCTAGGTATTCAACTTTGTTGGCGTATTTTTGATTATTTGAAAGTAACAATTGGTCTAAAGCGACTCTCGGAAAACCGGATTCTTGGTATTTTTGAAGAATTTTGCTGATAGGTGATTCGGGGTCTGAAGATTTGGAGGTAGATTGATCGATATGATTATTGGTTAAAATGCTGGGATAAAAGTAATTTTCATAATAATCGGAGACGATAGATTCGATTTCTTTTTTAATAAGAAATTCTGGAGTGGCAATAAAGCCATAAATAATAGTAAGGAATACGGCTAGTGCAGAAAGGATGATTACGCCGAGGATGATTTTTTTGGCTGGAGTTTGGTTGGTTCTGCGACTAAGGCTGCTTTTTGGATTTTTGCTTTTTGTGTAAGCCATAATATTATATTACCATAAAAAGTATAAATATGATAATATATATTATATATGAGTAAACTTTTTAAGAGAACCAAGATTTTGGCGACGATTGGGCCGTCGGTATTTGGGCAAGAAAAAATTGATGAAATTATTATGGCAGGGGTGAATGGGTGCCGGTTGAATTGCTCACACGGGACTAATGAAGAACGAGACGAGCAGATTAAATGGGTGCGAAATGCAGCTGAGAAAAAAGGTCGTTCGGTAGCGATTTTGCAGGATCTTCAGGGTCCAAAAATTAGACTTGGTGATATCAAAGAGAACCACCTAGACCTTCATACTAATGATGAAGTGATTTTGGAAGCAAAAGAGGGATTTGAGCATGATGGTGGTTTGACACTTCCGGTGCAGTATAATTTGGCGGAAAAAATAAAAGTAGGTGAACCACTGTTTATGTTTGATGGGAAAATTAAGAGCGAGGTAGTTGAGATTGTGTCTGATACAGCGATAAAAGTAAAAATATTGAATGACGGATTTGTAATGAGTAAAAAGGGGCTAAATCTTCCAGAAACGGATTTTGGTGGGGATATTATTACTGCAAAAGATATGGAAGATTTGGAATATGGAGCGCATCAGGATCTTGACTATGTGGCGCTTTCTTTTGTGCAATCTGCTTATGACATAGAAAAGTTAAAGCAAATTCTTTTGTCGCTTGGTTCGACGGCAAAAGTGATTGCTAAAATCGAGACCAAAAAAGCTATTTCTACGGATGAAAATTTGGAAGAAATCGTAAAAGCGGCGGATGGAATCATGGTGGCGCGTGGCGATATGGCGGTAGAAGCGGGGAATGAAGTAGTGCCAATAGTTCAAAGAAAATTGATTGCACTTTGTCGAGCACATTCTAAACTTTGTATTGTGGCGACACAGATGATGGGTTCGATGGTAGATAATCCAGAGCCGACTCGGGCGGAAGTGTCGGATGTAGCAACGGCAGTAGTGCAAGGCGCGGATGCAGTAATGCTTTCGGATGAAACCGCCAATGGTAAATATCCAGTAGAAGCGGTGGCGGAAATGAAAAAAGTAATTCTCTATACTCAGAATCATTCTAAAGTAGCGAGAATGTCGGTGCAGCCGGAAGGTGAAAAGGCGCTTTATGATGGGATCTCGGATGCAGTAGCAAGACTTGCGGAAAAAATTGATGCGGATGTAATTGTCTGTCAGACTGCGTCGGGAACGACGGCTACGACGATGGCGGCACAAAGACCAAATGTGCCAATTATTTCGGTAACTCCAAATCCGCGAGTAGCAAATCAATTGGCTTTGATTTATGCAAATTCAGCGTTTGTAAGAAATTATGGCGAGGATTTTGGTAAAGAACTTGCGATTGAACTTAAAGAATCGGAATATTTACAAACCAAGCCTGGTAAAAAAGATTTGTTGGCGGTGATTGCATCAGGTGACAAAAATAAATACGGGACTGATACGATAAAAATCAGGCATATATAGTCTGCTTAAAAATCTAGGCCAGGTAATTTTTTGCCGAGCAGGAATTCTAATGATGCACCGCCACCGGTGGAAATGAGTGAATAATTTAGATTTGGATGAGTTTTTGTATAGTCTTCTACGAAGCCAGTAGTGTCGCCGCCGCAGATGATGGTGGTAGCGTCTGATTTTTGGCCGATAGCGTTGGCGATAATGCTAGACGCGGTGGAGAAGGCTGGGTCTTCGACTTTACCAAGAGTACCGTTCCAGATGATGGTTTTGGCGTTTTCGAGAATTTTAACGAATTCTGAAGTAGAAACTGGACCAATGTCCAACTTGTGGCCTTCGGAATCTTCATCAAAATCGGTGGCAACAATGATCTTTTCGTTTGTAGGTTGGTAGCCGTCGGCGGCGATTTTGCCACCAACTAGAATATAGTCAGCGACATCCACGAATTTATCAATAAGAGGTTGTTTGTCTTCGACTTTGGAGCCACCAATGATAAGAACTACAGGATGTTCTGGATTTTCTAGAACTTTTGACAAATTTTGAATTTCTTTTTCGAGGAGGAGCCCAGCGTAAACTGGTAGGAAATTTTTGACAGCATCGGTAGAAGCGTGGGCGCGATGAACTACGGCGAAGCCGTCTTGGATGAAGATATCAGCATTTACGCTATCTATAATATTTTTGATGAAATCTTGGCTGTTTTTTTCTTCGCCGGGATCGAAACGAAGATTTTCTAATAATATAATTTTGGTATCGTTTGGAATTTCGATTTTTTCAGCTTTTTGGGGTAATGGATAAAAACCGATTTTTTGATTTAACATTTTTTCTAATTCTTTGGCGACTGGCGCAAGAGAAAAATCGGAATTTTCTTTTCCTTCTGGACGGCCGAGATGGGAAATTAGAATAATATTTTTGACTTTATTTTCTAGCAAAAAATTAATGGTTGGAAGGCTAGCACGAATCCTGAGATTGCTTTCTATCTTACCGTTTTTTAGTGGAACGTTGTAGTCAACACGGACTAGTACGGTTTTGTCTTTTAAATTTAAATCTTTGATGGTCTTCATAATTCGATTATACCATATTTACAAAATATTCACCTGGTGATATAATTGGAGAATGAAAAGAGCGAAAACTTATCAAGAAGTAATTGGCGAAACGATTGAGCAAATGCGTCTAGAAAAAGGTTGGACGCAAGGTGAGCTTGCGGAGGCTACTGGTACAAGTCAGTCGGCGATTCATCGGATCGAAAAAGGTGGTCAGAATATTTCGCTTGAGATGGTAAAAAAGCTCTCGGAGGCACTTGGTAACCAAATTCTCTCTATAAATGATTCGGTTTCGCAGAGTTTTCGGATTCGCGGCGGGAAGGAACTCAGTGGTGAAATCACAATTAATACTTCTAAAAATGCGGCAGTAGGGCTTCTTATGGCGGCGCTGCTTAATTCTGGCAGGACGGTGCTTCATCGGGTAGCTAGAATTGAAGAAGTGTTTAGAATTATTGAAGTTTTGGAATCTATTGGGGTAAAATGTCATTGGCAGAATCGACATCGTGATCTAGAAATTATATCACCACGTGAATTAAAATTGGAGAATATGGATATAGAAGCAGCAAGAAAGACGCGGTCGGTGATTATGATGCTAGGGTCTTTGCTTCATCGATACAAAAAGTTTGAACTTCCTTATGCTGGTGGTTGCTCTTTGGGGGTAAGGACGATAGAGCCGCATCTGAAGGCTTTGGAATCTTTTGGAGTGAAAGTAGACGCCCAGACGAACAGTGGTTTTTATGAAGTAGAAGTAAACCAACATACACTTAAAAAATATGAAGATAGATATATCGTATTAGTGGAACGTGGCGATACGGTAACCGAGAATGTATTGATGGCGGCGGCTTTGTCACCGGGGCGAACAACGATAGTAGGAGCTTCTCCAAATTATATGGTACAGGATATGTGCTTTTTCTTGGAGAAATTGGGCGTAAAGATCACGGGTGTCGGTACGACTACATTGGTGGTGAGAGGGCGATCTGAAATTGATATGGATGTGGAGTATAATTTGTCAGAAGATCCGATTGAAGCAATGAGTTTTATTGCGGCGGCCTATGCGACGCATTCAAAGATTACACTACGTAGAGCGCCGATTGAATTTTTGGAAATTGAGCTTGAGGTTCTAAAATCGATGAATGCTAGATTTAAGAAATCGAAAGAATATTTGTCGGCAAATGGACGGACTAGGTTGGTGGATTTGACGGTGCTAAAGTCGGATTTGGTGGCGCCGGTGGATAAAATTCATCCGATGCCTTTTCCGGGTCTTAATATTGATAATTTGCCGTTTTTCTCGGTGATTGCAGCGGTGGCAGAAGGACGGACAATGATTCACGACTGGGTGTTTGAAAATAGAGCGATTTATACGACGGAGCTCTCTAATTTGAATGTAAAAGTAGAACTTCTAGATGCTCATAGATTTTATGTACAAGGGCCGACGAATTTTAGGCCGGCAGAGCTCGTGGCACCACAAGCTCTGAGGCCAGCGGTGGTGATTTTGATTGGGATGTTGGCGGCGCCAGGGACTTCGATTCTTAGAAATGTGTATTCGATTAATCGTGGGTATCAAGATTTTGCGGCGAGGTTGAGACATCTTGGGGCAGATATCGTGCCGCTGACTGGAATATAATAATTTGGCTTTTCTTTTGGAAAAGAAAAGCCAGGAAAGAAAACCAGAATGAAATTTGAATCGAAAGTGAATTCCGATTCAAATTTTGTTATAATAATAAGAATGAATGATGTTCTGGATGGTTTGAATGAAAAACAAAAGGAAGCGGTAGAGTATCTTGAGGGGCCGCTTTTGATTTTGGCGGGTGCGGGATCTGGAAAAACGCGGACCTTGACGCATAGAATTGCGAATTTGATTAATCACGGAGTGAAACCGTCGCGGATTCTGGCGGTGACTTTTACCAATAAGGCTGCTAATGAAATGCGACAAAGACTTTATGGGCTTTTGCAAGGGGTCTCGGGACTCGGGTCGCTCGCGCCCGTCGTCACGGGGCTCGCGCCCTCTTCCTCGGTCGTAACCTCCGGACGGTCCCGAGGACCCCTTGCAGAAGCCCCCAAGAGTTTTATGCCGTATATGGGGACGTTTCATGGGATTTGTGTAAAAATCCTGCGACAGGAATGCGAGGCGGCTGGGCTGGCGCGTGATTTTGTGATTTATGATATGGACGATCAGGTGGCACTGATTCGGCGGATTATCAAAAATTTGGGTTACAATTCGGATAAAAATTTGAAACCAAAATCGATTCAGGCGGTGATTTCGGCTGAAAAGAACAAAGGAAATGGACCAAAAGAGTATGCGGCATCGGTTTATTATCCAAATTAGCAAAAAATTGCGGAAGTATTTAAAGAATATGAAATTGCTAAAAGTCAGAATGAGGCACTGGATTTTGACGATTTGCTTTTAAAGACTTTGGAACTTTTTTCTCGGAACCAAAAAGTGCGGGAAAAATGGCGGGAAAAGTTTGAACATATTTTGATTGATGAGTATCAGGATACGAACATGGTGCAGTATCAGCTAATTAAGCTACTGGTGAATGAGAAGCGAAATATTGCGGTAGTGGGGGACGACTGGCAGTCGATTTATTCGTGGCGAGGGGCAGATTTTACTAATATTTTGAATTTTGAAAAGGATTTTCCTGGGGCAAAAGTGATAAAACTGGAACAAAATTATCGCTCTACTAGCAGTATTCTTGATGCTTCGCAGAAAATTATCAATAACAACAAAACGCGGACGGAAAAAACTTTGTTTACGGAACTAGGGAAAGGCGCGCCAGTGGAAATTGAGGCACTCAATAATGAAAAGATGGAAGCGAATTATGTAGCACTAAAGATTTTGAATCTCAAAAATGATTTTCCAGATCTTTCGGATTTTGCGGTGCTTTATCGGACGAATGCGCAATCATTAGTTTTTGAAAAAGCGTTTATCGATATGAATATCCCATACAAAATCGTGGGTGGGGTGAGATTTTATGATCGGAAGGAAGTGAAGGATGTGCTTGCGGTGCTACATTTGATTGTAAATGGGCGCGACATGGTGGCGCTGGAAAGGATACTAAAAAATATTTTGTCGGGAGTGGGGGAAGTATCGATTGGGAAAATTTTGGCGGCGGCGACGGTGATGAAATCGGAAAGGCCAATGGAGGAGCCGGAAATACTTGATGTCTTGAACTCTAGTAAAGCGCGAGCTAGTATCACTAAGCTACATGAGTTTTTAAGAGGGGTGAGATCAGATGATAATCCGGGTGAAATCGTGAAGTCGGTTGTGGAAAAATTTGACTTTAGGGCTTTGACTGATGATGGGACGCCAAGTGCGGAAGAGCGGATGAAAAACTTGGAAGTTTTGTCTACTACAGCGTCGGAGTATGAAAATCTGGAAGATTTTGTGGCAGATGCGGCATTGATGTCTTCTTCGGATGAGGCTAGTCGCAAAAATTCAGTGACTTTGATGACGTTACATGCGGCTAAAGGATTGGAATTTCCGGTGGTGTTTATCGTGGGGATGGAAGAAGGGCTTTTTCCATCTTCTAGAGGAATGGATACAGAGGCGGACTTGGAAGAGGAGAGGCGGCTAGCTTATGTGGGAATGACGAGAGCGATGGTGAGGCTATTTTTGACATGGGCGAAGGAAAGACGGACTTATGGGAGCTATTCGTATACTATGCCGTCGAGATTTTTGGGGGAATTGGGCTATAAAAATGGTGGTGACGCGGTGGGCTCACTTGGATATGGTGGGGATTCGGATTTTGATGAGTCGGACTTTGGGGAATCGGATTTTGGTGGGTCGGACTTTGATCCATTTCCGGAAGATTTGCCAGTGTGGGAATAGGATTTTGAAATCGCGAAAATCTATAGGATCAAAACTAACAACTACTTAATCGTTCCATCATTACGAATCCATCGTAATATTTTTGCATCTTAATGGGGTCGGTGTGATATGAATTGTGATTGAAAAAATAATCGCAAAATTCTTCGCGGGCTTTTAGGATTTCAGTGAGCCTGGCATGGTTTTTGAGGTTTGCTTCAATCGTAAAATCGAATAGTTCTAATGCTCGGTCTATAGCGGAGTTGGCGCGTGTTTCATTCTTCTTTTTGGTCCATTTAAGCGAACGGGATACTTCGCTGCCTATATTTCCCATCTGCATAGTAATTGGCATTTTCATCCAATTTTCACGTGCTTCATCACTATGTACGTATTTTAAATCAGCCATTTTGAGACAATTTCTTTAATTTTTTGTCTAGTTTTTGGGTCCTCTACGTCTCGACTACGATTGCCCTCAGCAGGGCGAATATTGATCATAGAGTCAAATTCTACGAGGTCATCTATATCATCACTATCTAAATAAAGATTAATCCCCCATAGGTCATTTTGGTTTGAACCGTTTTCTAATAGTAGCTGTTCGCAATCATAATGCATTGGCGAGTCTACTGCGATAATTTCTCTTTTTGTGTCTACTACGGCTTTGATGGCATTTTCTTCGATAAAATTAGTAGACATCTTGATCAAATCTGATTTTGAAACAGGCTTTTCTAGGATTTTCATATCTATAATTATAGCACAAAAGTATTTAACGAGCGGATTTGGCAAAAAGCTCTTGCTAAACCCAAAAACCTTATGTATAATAAAAAGCAGTATAAGTTATACGTATAAAACCAAGGAGGTGTGAGAAATGCAAGTTATACGTAACGCAGTGAATAAGTTGCGTTCCAATATATATATATATATATAGGGCGCGTGGCCTAAAACGCTTAATCTCTGCACTGGGAATTACGCTCCTTGTTGCAGTTTTTTGTGGCATCATCGGAATAACTAGCCACAAAGCTCTAGCAGAGTCTACTGGTAATCTTAAACTAGGCGCCCAAGTGGATGACATTTCAATAAGTTTGACTATCCCACAGGATTCGGTGAAGCTCTACCTTGACCCTACCGCTAGCCTTGAGACAGTTGATGCTTCTGCAGTTGTTTCTACCGATGCTCCCTATGGTTATACTCTCACCATGACTGCTAGCGATTCTAATTTAACTCGTACTACTGCTCTAGATGGAGCTTATCCTACCATTCCTACACTAGCTCAAGACAGCACTCAAGTAGGTTTTGCTGTAAATCATTGGGGTTGGAAACTTCCAGATGATACTAAGTGGCATCCGTTTAATCCAGCTGGGGTTACTATAGGTAGTTCCGAAGAACCAGTGACATCTAAGACAGACATTGTTACCTTTGCTTCAAAAGTCAATTCCTTGATACCGACTGGTTTATACGAGATAGATTTTTCTATTGCCGCCACCGCTAACTCCCGCCCCATCAGTATTTATGATGTAGTCTATATGCAAGACTTCAAAGAAGTCAGTGACAGTGACAAATCCTCTATACTGTCTTCTATGACTGAAGGAACATCCTATCCACTCAAAGACTCTCGTGACAACCAAGAATACACAGTAGCCAAACTCTTTGACGGCAATATCTGGATGACCAAAAACTTAAACCTAGCTGGTGGCACTACCTTGACCCCACAAGACTCTAATGTCGCGAGTAACTATACCTTGCCAAACTCTTCTACTTCTGGTTTCTCGGATGATTTTACCGCCTATGTTTATAATAGTAATAGTACTACTTGCGGCAATAATAGCCCATGCTATTCTTACTATTCCTATCCAGCTGCTACTGCTGGTGCCAACCCAAGTTCTGGTGATGCTACTTCAGACATCTGTCCAGCTGGCTGGAGACTTCCAACCAAGGTAGAGTATGAAACTCTCATTGCGACATATAATACTGGGCCTAAACTTATTGCTAGTCCGTTCCTTGGCGTCTACGGTGGTAGCTACTATGATTCTACGTTCTACTACGGTGGCACGGGCGGCTACTACTGGTCGTCTACTGCTAGCGGTAGTACTACTGCCTACCGCATGTACTTTGATAGTAGTGAGGCCGTTATGTACAGCCACGAGAAGAAGTGCGGTAGCTCCGCCCGCTGCATATTGCAGTAGTAGCTGAACCGATCCATTAATTTCCTCCGTTGCCTCGCCCAGTAACATCCCCAACTAACCATAAGCCACCACTGGGGGGTTGTAAAATATGTTAAGACGTGCTAATGTTGGTTGGTGTAACTTTTGTTCAATGAGTGGCAGATTCTAGATAAGGTGGGCCCGCAAAGGACTCAGAAAGTCTCTCAACGGGAATCTGCAGCCAAAGAACAAAAAAAGTTACTGTTGTTCTAGAAGAACAACAGTAACAGTACAATCACACGGCAACTTCCTAGATGGTTGCCACCTATGCTCATTTTAGCGCAGATTACAAAAAAGTTCAAGCTTTTTGTGCTAAGTTCCAATTCCAAGTGCAACAAAATAAGCATTAACAGATAAATATATTTGTAGAAAAGTCTAATATACAAAAAGACATCTATGCCTAGTATAATAGTTTTTGAATAACAACAATTAACTATACAAAGGAGTCATAG